>DASUDU010000001.1:0-3657 GCA_036275435.1 Usitatibacteraceae bacterium
TCCGGCGCGGATGCGCGCAGCGCGCGCGCGGTTTCGGCCCATCGTGCCCGGGCGCGCTCGATCAGCCGCTGCCGCGCGCCGGCCGCGCGACGCGCAAGCGCGGCGAGGCGCTCGCGTTCGCGCCGTACGCGCGCCGCCGGGCTCAGCAGTCGGTGGCCAACCAGGTCGATACGCTGCGCCAGCTGCCGCAAATGGCTGCGCTGGGCGCGCGCCAGCTTCACGCGCACCAGTGCGAGGCGTGCGAGCAGTTCGGCTTGCAGCGGCGCGGCCAATTCGGCCGCCGCGGTCGGTGTGGCGGCACGCACATCGGCGACGAAATCGGCAATGGTGAAATCGGTTTCGTGGCCGACACCGCTGATCACCGCGATGCCGCACGATGCGCGCAGGCGCGCGATGGCGCGCGCCACCGCTTCCTCGTTGAAACTCCACAGGTCCTCGATGCTGCCGCCGCCGCGACAGATGATCAGCGTGTCGACTTCGTTGCGCCGCGCCGCCAGGTCGATCGCCGCCGCGATCTCCGCTGCCGCGCCCTTGCCCTGCACCGCGGTCGGATAGACGATCAGGCGGACCATCGGCGCGCGCCGCGACAAGGTGGTGAGCACGTCACGCAGCGCCGCCGCCTGCAGTGAGGTGACGATGCCGATCGCGCGCGGGAACGCCGGCACGGCGCGCTTGGCCGCGGCGTCGAACAGGCCTTCGTCGGCAAGCCGGGCCTTGAGGCGCTCGTAGGCTTCGAACAACGCGCCCAAGCCGGCGCGGCGCATCGCCTCGACACCCAGCTGGAAATCGCCGCGCGCTTCATACAGTGTCGGGGTGGCCTGCACCTCGACCTTCATGCCGGCCTCCGGAACAAAGCCGACCAGGGCGGCACGATTGCGAAACATCACGCAGCGCGCCTGTGCCGCGTCGTCCTTGAGCGTGAAGTACCAGTGGCCGCTCGCCGCGCGCGTGACATTGGACAGTTCTCCCGCCACCCACAACAGTTCCAGGTTGGCCTCGAGCAGTCCGCGAACGCGCCGGTTGAGCTCGGAAACGCTCCAAATGCGCGGTCGCGGGGTCACGTCGGCGCTGTTGGCGTTGTTCGAATCGGGGTCGTTGGCGACTGGGCTCATGCGTAGATGTCAATACTCACTAACGATGTTATCCCGTGAACCGCAGGGTCGTGCACAGCGATCGCAGCCTCAGAGGGAAAGATAATTTAACTGATTGATATTGTTCAATATTATGTCCGTTCAAAAATTGAGCGAATTAGAAAAATCCGTTACCGATTGATGACTTAGCGTGTCTGCACGGCCCCAGCCCACAGACTTATCCACAAGCTTTGTGGATGAAAATCCCATCCGGGCAGTATCTACCGGATTGGCGCGCACCGGCAGCTCTGCTGGCCCCACGTGGAATCGCCGCGTGAATGGGCGACGGAGCGACTTGGGGCATTTTCGCGTAGCATTCCGTACTTGTTCACGCCCGAACCCGGAGGATTGCGTTGCTTTCCCTGATTCAAGCGGCCGGCTGGCCGATCTGGTTCATCATCCTGTGCTCAATCCTCGCCTTGGCCATCATTGGCGAGCGCCTTTGGACCCTGCGGCGCTCGGCGGTCCTGCCGCCCAACCTGTTCACCGACACCGTGCAGGCGTTCCGCGCCCAAGGCGCGTCGCGCGAACTGATCGACCGGCTCACGGAAAACTCGTTCCTCGGGCGGATTTTCGCCTCCGGCCTGGCCAACGTCAAAAGCCCGCGCGAAGTCATGAAGGAAGCGATGGAGGAAACCGGCCGTGCCGTGCTGGTCGACATGGAGCGATTCCTCAACGGCCTGGGCACCATCGCCACGGTGGCGCCTTTGCTCGGGCTGTTCGGCACCGTGGTCGGCATGATCGAGATCTTCGGCGCGTCCGGCGCACAGGGGCAGAACCCGGCGCAACTGGCGCACGGCATTTCGGTCGCGCTCTACAACACCGCGGGCGGCATCGCGGTGGCGGTTCCGGCGCTGATCTTTTACCGCCACTTCCGCAGCCGCGTCGACGTGATGATCGTCGACATGGAGCAGCAGGGCGTGAAGCTGGTCGAAACGCTGCATGGGGAGCGCGCGTGAATTTCCGCCGCGGGCATGTCCGGGAAGAGCCGGAAATCAACTTCATCCCGCTGATCGACCTGTTGCTGGTGATCCTCATCTTCCTGATGGTCACCACCACGTACTCGAAATACAACGAACTGCAGATCAACCTGCCCGAGGCCAGTGCCGACAAGTCGCCGGACCGCCCTCAGGTGCTCAACATTGGCGTCGATGCCAACGGCAAATATTCGATCAACAATGTGCCGGTCGTGTTTGGCAGCGTTGACGGCTTTGCCGCGTCGATCCGCGAGGCCGCGAATGCCGGCAGCATGAAGGATCCGGTGGTGGCGATCGGCGCCGATGCCGGCGCCACCCACCAGGCCGTGGTCCAGGTGATGGAAGCCTCGCGACTGGTCGGCTTTACCAAGATCTCCTTCACGACGCAGGCGCGGTCGACGCGGTAGCCGCGCCATGAGGCCCGCGCTCGAAGCGTGGTTTCTGCGCGAATGGCAGCGCACCAGCGCCTGGCAATTGCTGCTGCGCCCGCTCTCCTGGTTGTTCGGCGCGCTCGCCGCGTCCCGTCGCCTGGCCTATCGCGCCGGGTTGCTGCGCGCGCAGCGCGTCGACCGGCCGGTGATCGTCATCGGCAACATCAATGTCGGCGGCACCGGCAAGACTCCCCTGGTTCTGGCCACGGTCGAACTGCTCGAGCACGCCGGCTACCGCTGCGGCATCGTCACGCGCGGCTACCGGCGCGGCGCAAGCGGGAAGGGGACGCCCGCGGGCGACGAGGAATTGCTGCTCGCGGCGCGCAGCGGAGTCCCGGTCTTTGCCGATCGCGACCGAGTCGCTGCCGCGCGGCGGCTCCTCGAACACCACCCCGCGGTACAGGTGATCGTCAGCGATGACGGCCTGCAGCACTACGCGTTGCGCCGCGACCTCGAGGTGGCGGTCATCGACGGCGCGCGCGGACTGGGCAATCGCGCGCTGTTGCCGGCCGGGCCGTTGCGCGAAGCGCCGCGCCGCCTGGAGTCGGTCGATGCCATCGTCGTCAACCGCGCGGCAACGACGGCGGCGGGCTTGCGGGTCGATACCTCGCGCATGACCAAGCCGGCGTTCGCCATGCACTATGGCGGCGAGCGCCTGCACGCGGTCGGCCGCGAGGCGGCGATGGATCCGGGCGAGGCCAAGGCGCAGTGGCGCGGCAAGCGCATCGTCGCGATCGCCGGCATCGGCAACCCGCAGCGGTTCTTCCAGCACCTCGCGCGCCTGGGCCTGCCGGTGGCGGAAACGCAGGCCTTTCCCGACCACCACCCGTTCCGCAAGAAAGAATTGGCCGCGCTCAAGGCGGACGTCATCCTGATGACCGAGAAGGACGCGGTAAAATGCATCGGCTTCAACGACCCCCGCCTGTGGGCCCTGCGCATCAGCGCGGAACTGCCGCAGGCCTACGGGGACCTGCTCCTCAACCGCCTGCGCAACCCGTTGCCCTGAATGACGATCGATCCGAAGCTTCTGGAAATCCTGGTCTGCCCGCTCACCAAGGGGCCGCTGACGCTGTCGGCCGACCGCAGCGAGCTCATTTCCTGGTCGGCCCGGCTGGCCTA
>DASUDU010000002.1:0-12349 GCA_036275435.1 Usitatibacteraceae bacterium
TCGAAATGCCCCACGGCCCGCTCCAGCCGCGCCGCCTGCTGGTCGAGTTCGCGCGACAGCTGTGCGGCCTCCTGCACCAGGCTGGCATTGCGCTGCGTGACGCCGTCGATCTCGTCGAGCGCGCGCGTGGCCTGCTGCACACCCTGGCTTTGCTGGTGCGAGGCGCTGGCGATCTGCGCGATCATGTCGCGCACGTCTTCGACCGCGGCGGCGGCCTGCTCGATGCGCTGCACCACCTTGTTCGCCACATCCTTGCCGGTCTGCGCCTTTTCCACCGCGTCGTTGATCAGCGCCTGGATTTCCTTGGCCGAATTCGCGCTGCGCTGTGCCAAGGCGCGCACCTCGGTGGCGACCACCGAAAAGCCGCGGCCGTGTTCGCCGGCGCGCGCGGCTTCCACCGCAGCGTTGAGGGCAAGCAGGTTGGTCTGGAAGGCGATGCCGTCGATGACGCCGATGATGTCGACGATGCGTCGCGCCCCGCCGTTGATCTCGTCGATGGTGTTGACCAGCTCGGCGCTGGCGCGGCCGCTGTCGCCCGCCAGTTCCACGGCCTTACCGGCCAGCTGGTTGGCATCCGCCGCGCTCTTGGCATTGGCCGTGGTCGCCGCGGCGAGCTGCTGCATGGTCGTCGAGGTTTCCACCAGCGCGGTGGCCTGCCGCTCGGTGCGCTCGGCCAGCGCGTTGTTGGCCGTTGCCATGCGCTGCACCGAGCCGAAGATCGATTCGCTGCTCGATTGCACGCTGCTGATGGTCTCGTGCAGGCTTTCGCTCATGCGCGTGAGCGACGACAGCAGGCTGCCCAGGTCGTTGTCCTGGCGGATATCGGCCATGGAATGGATCTTGCCCGAGGCGATGTCCACCGCCAGCTTTTCGGCGGCGGCCAGCGGTGCGGTCAGGCCGCGGATCATGCGCTGCACGAACACCACGGCAATGCCCAGCGACAGCAGGGCCAGCCCCAGCGCAATGTACGCATTGCGCCGCGCTGCGGCAACCGCCGCATTGATCACGCCGGTGCTGTGCTCCTCGGCCGCGCGGTCATGGGCCTTGATGCCGCGGTCGGTTTCGTTGACCTGCGCGCGCAGCGGCAACAGCGCCTCGATCTTGCGGTTCGCCTTCAGCGCGTCCTCCAGGCGCTGGATCTGCGCGGGCAGGGAGCCGAATGCCGGGAGCCGATCCGCTGCGGCGATCCCCTCGAGCGCGCGGCGCGACTCCGCGAGCGATTGCACGGAGCGTTCGGAGAGGCTTCCAGAATCCACCGCATCGACCACCCCGGCGACGAACTCGGCATAGCGCGCGGCGGCGTTGCCGGCGGCGATCTTGGTCGCCACTGCCTGCTCGATGCTGGCCGCGCGCCGTTGCTCGGCAATGGTCAGGTAGGCCATCGCCAGCAGCAGCGGCGCCAAGATCAACGCGATGTTGACGGCGATGCGCCGGTCAATGCGCCGGTCAACACGGGATTGGACGGGGCTCATTCCGGGCCTACGGGATGCGCGCCACCACGGCGACGCCCGGCGGCGGCGCGCCGACGTAGCCGATCGCCCCCGGCGTACGCTTGACCATCTCGACGACGTCCGCGTCGGTGGGGCGGGTGGCAGGCGGGTTGACGCCGTCGCGGAACGCCTTCTTGGTCCACGCGGCATGGTATTTGGCCGCATCCATTTTCACCACCTTGGCAAGGAACTCGGCTTGCACCGCCGCGTTTTCCAGCGGCACCAGGCGCACGTTGCCGTTGCCGAATTGCTTGTCGCCGAGGAAGACCTCGCGCACGTCGGCTACCCCGACCAGGCCGGGAGCGTTGGCGATGACCACGACTTCCGCGCGGGCCGTGGAAAGGCCCAGCGCCAGCGACGCCAAGAACAACCGAGAGTATCTGTTCATGCCGGCCTCCTAGAATCGAACCGACAGTTCGGTGCGGATTTCGCTGTAGCGATCCGTTTCGCGATCGACCATGCGCGTGCGGTTGACCTCGAACTTGAGCGCCGAATTGGCGGTCGTTTCGAAGCGCAACCCGATCAACCCGCGCCGGTACGATTGGCCGCTGGCCTGCCCGGCGAAGTAGTCATCGCCCTGGTCGATGCGCGCGCGTTCATAGCGCGCATAGGGCGTGAGCCAGCCGAGGTCATAGCCGGCGTGCAGGAAGCCCATCGAGCTGCCATGGCGCGTGCCGCCGCCGGCGGCGCGGTTGCGGAAGTGATAGGTCTCGCCGATGACATTGAGCCTGTCGCCTTCAAAGACGGCATACACGCCGGCCATCTTCACCTGCGTGCGCGCGGCCCGGTTGAGCAGTGGATTGACGCCATCGTCCTCGGCGCGAAAACCCAGGAAGTGCGCGCCCACCTTCAGGTTGCTGGCAGCGCCGCCGAAACGGTAGCCGGCGTTGGCCAGGCTGGCCCACGAGCGGCTGGTCGACTCGAAGTTGTTCGGGTCGAGCACGCCGTCGACCAGGCGAGGCGCGTTGGCGACGATCAGGTCGTAGCTGAACTTGCCGGCGCCGGCAGGGACCTGCCCGGTGAGCCAAAGGCCGACTAGGTGCGCCGGGATGATGCCGCCCTTGTCTTCGAAATCGATGAAGCGCGGCCGCTGGATGCTCGGCGCAATCTGCTGGCCGTGGTGAAACGCCGTGTTCCAGTAACCGAACGGCGAATGTACGCGGCCGATCCACAGCGTTGCGGCGTCGCTGAAGGCGTAGCCGACCTGCACCCGTTCGAGATCGATCGCCGTGCCGCCGTCGTCGCTGCGCTCGACCACCAGTTCGGCGAGCGACTTAAAACCGTTGCCCAATTCCGGCGTAAGGTAGAAATCCAGCGTACCGCCGCCGAATCCGCGCGAGCGATTGCCGTTGCGGGCGAAGGCGTTGACGTCGAAAAAGCCGCGTAATGGGAGGTTGGAGGCTTGGCGTGTCAGCGTCCCGTCGAGCATCGTCATGCGCGACTCGACCTGCGCGACGCGGGTTTCCACCGCGGGAGATTTCTCCGCCGCCTGCTTTGCAGCCGCCTCGGCCTGCGCGGCCTTTTGCTCGGCGCGCGCGCCGGCGGACCGTTGCGCGGCCAACTCGGACTCGAGTTCCTTGACGCGTGCCGCCAGGTCGCCGATCAGCTTAAGGCTCTGGTCCAGCTTCTTTTCGAGCTCATTGATGCGGCTTGCCGGCGTCGCCGCGACCTTCGGCACCGGCGCCGACTCCGCCTGGGCGCTGTTTGAAAGCGCCAGCAGCACCCCGGAAACGGCGATTGCCCCGAAGCGCGACACAATTCCATGATCCCAGTGCATGCGGCCTCCCCGGAAATTTTGATCGGGATCACATTTTGTTCCCGGCGCCAGACCAAGAGTTGATCCATATCAGCCGTTGGCAATTCTGTGTCCCGTGCCAAATCAGGGTAACCGAAGTGAAGCGCTGCGGTATCGGGGAGTGGACTAGTTCCACAACAATTCACAACGCGGACTGTGCCATGGGCCCGGCAAGCGGGCGAATTCGCGGGCAAATTTGACCTGCATCAGTTCCCGGCGGATACTCGGTCGCTCGTCTGGACAACAATCAAGAACACCCAGAGCGCGACGCAAGGGGAGCAAGAACGGTGACCGAGGCGAGGTACCAGGCGTTCCTGAGCTACAGCCATGCCGATCGAAAGATCGCGCAATGGCTGCACCACGCGCTGGAAACCTATCGCGTTCCCGGCCGGCTGGTCGGTCGCGAGACGCCGGTGGGCAAGGTGTCAGAGCGGCTCGGGCGCATCTTCAAGGATCGCGAAGAGCTGCCCGCCTCAGGCAACCTGGGGGCCGAGATCGAGGCCGCATTGCGTTCTTCGCACGCGCTGATCGTGGTCTGCTCGATGGCCGCGGCACGCTCGAAGTGGGTCAACGAGGAAGTGCGCAATTTCAAGCGCCTGCACGGCGCTGAGCGGGTGTTCGCGCTGATCGTCGACGGCGAGCCCTTCACCAGCGAAATTGCCGGCCGCGAGTCCGACGAGTGCTTCCCGGCCGCGCTGCGCTTTGCCGTCGATGAAGCCGGCGCCGTCACCGCCGCCCGTGCCGAGCCGGTCGCCGCCGACCTCCGAGCGCAAGGCGACGGGCGCCGGCTGGCGGTGCTGAAGCTCATCGCCGGCTTGACCGGCCTGCCGCTCGACGACCTGGTGCAGCGCGAGGCGCAGCGCCGCGCCCGGCGTGCCACGCAAATCGCCATGGCTGCGAGCGTGCTGGCCGTGGCGATGGCGGCGCTGGCATTGGTGGCGGTGCGCGCGCGCGACGATGCCCGCCAGCCGCGCACGCAGGCCGAGGGCCTGATCGAATTCATGCTGGTCGATTTGCGCAAGAAACTCGAGCCGGTGGGGCGCCTCGACGTGCTCGACGCGGTCGGGGAAAAAGCGCTCGCCCATTACAACGCGCAGGAAGGCAGCCAGCTCGACGCCAACTCGCTGGGGCACCGTTCGCGCGCCCTGCATTTGATCGGCGAGGTGCGGCAGAACCGCGGCAAGCTTTCCGAAGCGCTGGCCGCGTTCGAGCGCGCCGCCGAAACCACCGCGGAATTATTGCAACGCGCGCCGGACAACCCACAGCGCATTTTCGATCACGCGCAGAGCGTGTTCTGGGTCGGCGCGGTGGCCAGGGAGCAGGCCAAGCGCGCAGATGCATCGCGAGCGTTCCTTCAATACTACCAACTCGCCCGTCGCTTGGTATTGCTCGCGCCGGAAAAGCGCGAATGGCAAATCGAGCCTGCCTACGCGGCGACCAATGTTGGCATTGCATTGCTTGATGACGCGCGACCGGCCGACGCGCTCAGGTATCTAGAGGAGTCTCGAGCAATCATGATGCGCATGGTGCCGGCCCAACCAGAACTTGCGTTCGAGGTTGCGCATACGGTGGGTTGGATTTCGCTTGCGCACGAGCGATCTGGTGACTACGCCCGTGCCATTGAATTTCAACAGACAAAGCGCGGGCTCTTTGCGCGAGTCCCCGACGCCGCAAAGAACAGGCAAGTCCAACGCGGCTTGCAAAATGCTGAATATGAAATTGCTCGTTTGGAGCTTGCGCGCGGGCAGTTACAGCGGGCAAAGGAACTTGCGATTGCGTCTGTCGCATCAGCCGACAACATGGCTGCTGCGGATGCGGGTAACCTATTCTGGTTGAGTGAGCGAACGCTGGCACGTCTGTTACTTGCCGAAACACAGATTGCCCTAGGCGAGTTGACAAATGCGTCGAAGACTATTGCGGACACCACGAAGGACATTTCGCGGCTCATTGCGACCGATGCAAGCAAGCCACTTTGGACGATCGGACTTAACGGCACCGCGCTCGCACTAGCGGCGCAGTGTGGCGACGACTCGATACCGCTGGTCGAAAAACTGACTTTAC
The DNA here is from genome assembly GCA_036275435.1 of Usitatibacteraceae bacterium. Lineage (GTDB taxonomy): Bacteria > Pseudomonadota > Gammaproteobacteria > Burkholderiales > Usitatibacteraceae > UKL13-2. The sequence goes on from DASUDU010000002.1 coordinate 5,347, forward strand.
ACGCGCAGCGCCTGGAAGTCCTGCTTCGATCCGGAAACCGGCTTGAGCCGGCTCTTCTCGTCCGGGCCGCGGCGGCGCAGTTTCAGCTCGGCTTGATATTGCGCAAGCGAGGCAAAAGCGACTACGCCGAGGTGCATTGGCGCAAGATAGTCGACTTGCTCAAGGACCACGAGCCGGATTCAAACTTTCACCTGCTTACTTTGTTGGCTCGAACCCGACTTGCGTTGGGCGAACGCGACGCTGCGGCCGCGATCGCTCGACGCATCGAAGGCTCTCTGTATCGGCACCCCGGATATGCCGACCTTGTGAAAGAGTTGGATCGCGGGCCGGGGCCCGCGTCACCCAACGTCTAGAGGAGAACTCCATGAGTCATGCGGCAAATGTGAGCATAACCAACTCGAACGGCTCGAACGTGGTGTCTGTCGACATTTCACAGCTCAAGCCAAACGGCGCAAGAAAGATTGTCTGGACGGTGACGACCAGCGGTTGGGAATTCGCCACGAACGGAATCGTTATCGACGACAACAATTACAACCAGTTCTCCAACTCGAGCCTCTATGCCAACAATCAGAAGTTCTCCTGGGATGACGCCAATACCGACACGCGCCTCTACAAATACACGGTAAATGTTCAACCGGTTGGGCAGCCGACATTGGGAGCCAGCCTCGATCCACAAATCCAAAACGGGAACAACCCGCCGGAATAGCGGGTGCAGTTTTCGCGGCTGCGTGCAAGACCTGAGCGCGTAGCCGCGTTGCCTACCCCGGCAACTTCAGCGGCCGCGCCTTGTACGTGGTGCGCCAGTGCGAGACGTCGGCGAGCATGATGTCGGCCAGGCGCTTGAGCCGCGCGGTCAGGCGCGTGTAGTCGAGCGTGTCGTCGGCGATGGCGCGGCGCAGGGGTTCGAGGCGCGCAACCGTCGCCTCCGAGCGCTGCTCGATGCCGGCAAAATCGCCCTGCATGCCGATGCCGTACAGCGCCGCGCCCAGCGCCGGCAGCGCGGCGGTGAGGGCGGTGACGATTTCGGTCAGGCCGACGGGCGCGCCGTTCATCGGCAGCCCGCCCAGCTTGGCCGCGAGCCAGACCGCGCAGGCGACGATGGTGCCGCCGAACAGGATGCCCCCGGCGCGGTGCAACCGCGATTCAAGCACGTGCATGTTGTGGGCGTTGGCGCGGTGATAGCCAAGCTGGTCGTCGATGAGCGCCAACGCGGCCTTGCGCACTTCCGACAGGCGGCCGGCGTCGACCGTGCCACGCGGCAGGCCGCGCTCGCGCGCCGTGGCACGCGCCAACCAGTGTACCCAGCCGGGCAGGCTGCCCGCATAGCCGGCCGCGCCGCTGCGCAAGGACAGGTTGCCCAGCGCGCCGGTCAGCGCCAGAGCGCGCAATTGCTCGGCCAGGTGCCGGTAGTCCATCCAGCACTCGTGCCAGCCGGCGCGGGTTCCGGCGCGGGTGTTGGCAAAAATGATCAGGATGACGCCCAGTTCCAGTACGATCAACGGCAGCTTGTACGCCGGCCAGAGCGGCCCCGACAGCGCAAGCAGCACGGCAATCGCGGCAAGCCCGAAGTTGGCCACGAAGCCGCTGCGGAAAATCTGCGCAAAGTAGGCCGCGGCCGAGTCGGCCAGCCCGAAGCGCGTGACAATGCGGCTGTCCAGCGCGTCTGCCGGACCGTCGCTGCGCGCGATGGCGCGCATTTGCTCGGCCAGGCGCGCCGCACAGGTCTCCGCCGATTCCGGTTCGAGATCGCTCAGGCGCAGCTTGCGTACCCCGGCCATCGCCAGCAGCATCGGGTACGGCAGGGCCGGCGTGCGCGACCGGCGCTTTTCGTTGTAGAACCGGTTGAGCATGCGCTGGTCGATGGCATCCTCGGGCGGCGCCGTCAGCGCAGTCACCGCCGCGGGAAGGACTTCGAGTGCCGCACCGCGCGGCACGTTGTCGTGGTTTGGTTGCTCGAGTTCATAGTCGGCAAGGCCCGACCAGAGCAGGACCGGTGCGCGGCCCTTGAGCCCGACATGGATTACCGGAATGTGCCGGGCGATGGCTTCGGCGACCACGCGGGCCGTTCCGCCGCGGCCGCGGCCGACATTGCCGTCCCAAACCGCAATGAGCACATCGACCTGTTCGAGCAGCAGTTTGCCGACCGCCTCGTACGCGGCTTCGGCCTCGTCGCGATCGCCTTTGAGCGCAAATACCGCGTGCGCAGCGTCGAGTAGCGCGTGGAAGCGCTGGCGATGCTCGCCTTCGGCGAAGTCCTTGGCGTATTCGTTCGGCGGAAACGGCAGGCACACATCGAGCCGCCAGCCGGCCTGCAGCGCCTGCTCGGCCGCGATGGTGTCCGCGCCATCGGCCAGGGGCGAGACCAGCCGCAGTTGTGGCGCCGCGGCCGCAAAGGCCTCGCCGTTGCGCGCCAATACCCCGGTCGCGGCGCGCCCGATGCAATCGAACACCTCGGAAATCTGCGTGCGGATCGCCGCCGGATCGGCATCGGCCAAGCGCGACAGGCGATGTCCGGTGACGCCCAGCGCGAGGCACAGCGAGGGCTTGAGGTTGCCGCCGTTGGCCGGCTCCGGGGTCGGTGCGGGGCTCAAGGGCAGGCTTGAATGGGCGAATCGGGCATCGCCGCAGTATAGCCGCGCAGCCACCGCCGCGGCCTCATCCGGTGGGCCAGGCAAACGGTTCGAGGATTGCCGGCCTGCTGCCCGAGTGGACCATCGCGGCCACCGCCTCGCCGATGGCGGCTGAATGCTTGAAGCCGTGTCCGGAGCATGCCGAAATCACCAGCGTGTCCGCCGCCTGCGGCACGCGGTCGATGATGAAATTCGCGTTGGCTGTGCTGCTGTAGAGGCAAGTGGCCGAGCGCGTCGCGGCCGCGGTGACGCCCTTCAGGCGCGGCGCGATGTGTCGCGCGTGCAGCGCCGCGGCGCGCACCGGATCGATACGCCGGTCGATGTCGTCGGCACGGATAGGCTCGCCGTCGCTTTCCGCGGCGGTCTTGATCGCCGCTTCGCCGTCGAGTTGCGGAAAGCCGTAGAACACGTCGTCGGCGCCATCGCCCCAGTGCCAGATGAACACCGGGAATTGCTCCGGGTCGTAGCGCGCGCTGCCGTCGAGCGCGAACCAGTGCAATTCCTGGCGAGTGATTTTCAGACGCGGGGCCAGGGTCGGCACCAGCTGCGGCATCCAGGCGCCGGCGGCGATGACGAGGGTCCCGGGCATGTAGCGCGCACCGCCGGCCTCGACGCAGGCGCGGCCATCGGCGCTGCCGGCCAGCCGCGCGGCCGCGTCGCGAAGCAACGTTGCGCCATCGCGAACGGCCAGCTGCAATTGCGCGGCGATGCAGCGCTCCGGGCGCAGGAAACCGCCGCCGGGTTCGTAATAAGCCTGCTCGTCGCCAACCAGCGTAAGTTGCGGGAAACGCCGGGCGATCGCGTCGGCCCAAAGACATTCGTGGGCAATGCCGTACTGCTGCGCCGCGCGCATCGTGTTGCCCAGGAAATCGTCCTGCGCGTGCATACGCGAGGCCAGTCCTGTGCGGGAAACGACCAGCGCGCCGCAGGCTGTGAACAACGACAGTCCGGTCTCGCGTTCATGTTGGCGCCACAATTGCTGCGAACGCAGCGCCAGCGGCACGAATTGCGCGCCCTCGCCGATGGCCTGGCGGGTGATGCGCGTCTCGCCATGGCTGGAGCCCTGCGCGTGCGGCGGCGCAAAGCGGTCGATGCCGACCACCCGCAGCCCAAGCCGGGCCAGGTGCAGCAACGTCGCGCTGCCCATCGCCCCGAGGCCGAGAACCAGAACATCCGGGTTGGAAAGCTTCATGCGCAAGGACTCGCGGCAGGACAATGCCGCGGATTGTCGGCCATGCCGGTGCCGGCTGCAACGGGCGCGGCAGGCGCCTCCGTGTGCCGGCGCAGGAAACAACAACCCGCACCGCTGCGCATCGGAATCGAAGCGAGGAATGCAGCATCGTACGGCGCGCAATCAGCGGCCGGTCTAATCCAGATCAAACTTCGCTCCAAGATATTGAAAATAATCAAGACACGAACTGGCGGCCGGCGTCCATACTGGCCGTGCAAGAACAATGAACCGCGCTCAGAGGGGCAAATCATGAACACGTGGATGGTAAATGGGGCCTTCGCGCTTTGCATCGCGTTGGCATTGACCGGGCTGTTCTTCTTTGCGACCACGCGGGGTGCCTTGCTGGTGCGCAGCCTGTTGCCCGGGCCGGGGAGCGCGACGGCACATGTCTACCCGATTTACTCGGACATGCGGCTGATCCGCCTGGTCGACTTCCAGCCGATCATCTCGGCGATCCTGTTGTTCCAATACCATCGGCTGGTATCGAAGATCGTCTCCGGGTTGCGCCACACCAACCTTACCGGCAAGAAAGTGCTGATCACCTCCTGTGCGTTCGGCAATGTCATGCCGCGCGTGGTCACCGCCGCGCTCAAGTCCGGCGCCGAAAAGGTGCTGGTCGCCGACATCATCCGCAACGAGCTCGACCACGCGGCGACCAAGCTTGCGCCGTTTGCAGGCAAGGTCGAGTACCACGAGGACAATGCCACGGCCATGCATCTTGCCGACGGTACGGTCGACGCCAACGTCATGTTCTTCCTGCTGCACGAATTGCCGCATCCACTGAAGATCCAGGCGCTCAAGGAAGCCGGCCGCGTGCTCGCCCCCGGCGGCAAGCTCTACCTGGGCGAATTCCACCGGCCGGAACTGTGGGTGCTGCGCGCGCTGAGCTGGACCTACTTCAAGGTCTTCGAGCCGCTCGGCCTGGCGCTGTGGGACACCCACGAGCCGCTCGAATGCCTCGAGGCCATGGGCGGCTGGAAGTGCGAGCGCACGACTTACTTCTGCGGCAATTTCCAGATCATCACCGCGACCAAGCTCTAGCCCGAATTACAACAGCACGGCGCGCGGCGCAGGCGATCAGGGGTCGAGCGGTCGGTGGTCATAACTGACTACGCGGCTGAGTACCAGTTGTCCTTCCTGTTCGGCCAGAATGTGCAGGAAGCGGGCTTGCCCTTGGCAACCGCCACTGGCCTGGCAAAAGCGGTGCGTTCCCGAGTAGATCGCACCGTCTTTGCCCAGCGGCCAGACTTCCGGCGCGTCGCCGCTGCGCTCCCGGGTGTATTTGCCGCAGACGTTTTCCCGTACCGCGGCAATGAACCTGGTGCGGCCGCGCATCGTGCCATTGCGGTCGTGAAAGAACTCCAGGTCGGCGGCCACCAGGCGTTCGAGCCGGGAAATGTCGCATCGATTGAACGCGTCGAAGAACGCGGCGTCGAAAGCCTGCACCCGCGCCTCGAGCGTTGCCGCACTGGTCCCGGCCGTGGCCTCACCGGCCGCATTGGCGCCGGCGCTGCAGGCGGGGATGGCGATGAATAGCGCGGCGGCAATCTTGGACTTGCGCATGGTGATCCTCGTTTTGTTGTGGGCGCATTCTCGAACACCAATGCGCAGGGTGCCACCGGTTCGCGACGAAACGGCGCGCCGCGGGTGTCGGTTGGCGGGGCCGTGCCCCCAAACGGGCTGAAGCTTGCGATTCCCCGAGGCGCAGCGAGAAAAGTCGTTGACTGGCGGGCATTCCAGGCCGAAAACGCCCGGAAAGGCACGCCAGTCAACGAGTAGCAGCTTTACGCGCCGCGCCGCAGCCGGAGGGTATTGCCCTTGAAGCGCTCGCCGCTGGACAGGTGCGTGGCCGAGCGCGCCACGCTGCAATGGAAGCCGCGTGCCACCATGGCCTTGCAAAACGCGCCCTGGTTGCCGCGGTCGGGATCGACCAGCAGGACTTCGATAGCGGGCATCGCATGCCGCCCGATGAATTCGGCGAGTATCTGCGGCTGGCTGCGCTCGTAGAGCACGTCGCTGCCGATAATCCGGTCGAAACGCCCCAGTTGCGGGTTGTCGCGCGCCCAGTGGCCGGTCTCGTAGCGCATCGCCGGCAGATCGTTGAGCGCGAGATTCCGTTCGAGAAATCCGGGCGCCAGGGGATGGCGGTCGCTGGCGGTGATGTCGCCGCCGCGGCGGTGGATCACCAGGCTGGCCAGTGCCAGCCCGCAGCCGATCTCGAGGGTGCGGCCCCCATCGACCGACTCGCCATGCAGGGTCTCGGCGAGGATGCGCGCAGCAGGCCACACCAATCCGAACAACGGCCAGTTCGATTCCGAAATGCCGGCCTGCGCGGCGAGGCCGCCGGGATCGGCGAACTGCTGGTTGTCGAGCAGCGAGCGGATGACGAAAGCCGTTTCGGCCACGGCGATCGTTTCGTGCTTGACCTGATAGCCGGGCATCGGCGTCTCCTCGGGCGGCGTTGCAAAAAAACTCAACGCACACGACGCGGCAGGCGTCTCGATGCGGGCCGAGGGATGGAACGGGACGCCAGCAGCACCTGCCACAAGCCGTTCCCGCGATCAGTGTACGCGTGAACCGGCGCGAGACCGCGCGTTACGTGCAGAACAGCGTCGCGCGTTCGGCGCCCGGGTGCCGGATTCTCCGGAACGATCAGCTCTTGTGGTAAATCTGCGCCCCCTTCTTCATGAACTCCACAGCCTTCACCTCCATCCCTTTTTTCAACGCCTCCTCCTCGGCCAGGCCCTGCGCCTTGGCAAAGTCGCGCACGTCCTGGGTGATTTTCATCGAGCAGAAATGCGGCCCGCACATGGAGCAGAAGTGCGCGAGCTTGGCGCCGTGCTGCGGCAGAGTCTCATCGTGGAATTCGCGAGCCTTGTCGGGATCGAGGCCCAGGTTGAACTGGTCCTCCCAGCGGAATTCGAAGCGCGCTTTCGACAACGCGTTGTCACGCATCTGCGCGCCGGGGTGACCCTTGGCCAGATCCGCCGCATGCGCCGCAACCTTGTAGGCCATGATGCCGTCCTTGACGTCGGTCTTGTTCGGCAATCCGAGGTGCTCCTTGGGCGTGACATAACAAAGCATCGCCGTGCCGTACCAGCCGATCATTGCCGCGCCGATGGCGCTGGTGATGTGGTCGTAG
>DASUDU010000003.1:0-3340 GCA_036275435.1 Usitatibacteraceae bacterium
CTTGCCGGCCTTCAGCGACCTGACGGCGCTGTTGAGCATGTCGCTGTACAGGGTGAAACCGATGTCGTGGATCCCGCCCGACTGGGATTCGCCGAGCACTTCGCCGGCGCCGCGGATCTCCAGGTCGTGCATCGCCAGGTAAAAGCCGGCGCCCAGGTCCTCCATCATCTGGATCGCCTCGAGCCGCTTCTTCGCGTTGGCGCTCAGCGCTTCCTCCGGCGGAGTCAGCAGGTAGGCGTAGGCCTGGTGATGGGAGCGCCCGACGCGCCCGCGCAACTGGTGCAGCTGCGCGAGGCCGAACCGGTCGGCACGGTGGATGAGGATGGTGTTGGCGCTCGGCACGTCAATGCCGGTCTCGATGATCGTCGAGCACAGCAGCACGTTGGAGCGCTGGTGGTAGAAATCGCGCATCACCCGCTCGAGTTCGCGCTCGGGAAGCTGGCCGTGGGCGACGGCGATGCGCGCTTCCGGCAGCAGTTGCACGAGGCGTTCGTGCTGGTTCTGGATGGTCTCGACCTCGTTGTAGAGGTAGTAGGCCTGGCCGCCGCGCTTGAGTTCGCGCAGCACGGCCTCGCGCACCAGGCCATCGGAGTGGCGGTGGACGAACGTCTTGATCGACAGGCGCCGCTGCGGCGCGGTGGCGATCACCGAAAAATCGCGCAGGCCCTCCAGCGACATGGCCAGCGTGCGCGGGATCGGCGTGGCGGTCAGCGTCAGCACGTCGACTTCGCTGCGCAGCGCCTTCAGCGCCTCCTTCTGGCGCACGCCGAAGCGATGCTCCTCGTCAATGATCACCAGGCCGAGGTTCTTGAATTTCACGTCGGACTGGATCAGCTTGTGCGTGCCGATGGCGATGTCGATCGTCCCGTTCGTGATGCCGGCGAGCGCGGCGCCGGTTTCGCGGGGGCTGCGGAAGCGCGAAAACTCCGCGAGCTTCACCGGCCAGTCGGCAAAACGGTCGGAGAAATTCTGGAAGTGCTGCTCCGCCAGCAGCGTGGTGGGCACCAGGATCGCGACCTGCTTGCCGGCGTTGACGGCAATGAACGCGGCGCGTAACGCCACCTCGGTCTTGCCGAATCCGACATCCCCGCAGACCAGTCGGTCCATCGGCTTGCCGGAAACCATGTCCTGCATCACCGCCTGGATTGCCGCAGCCTGGTCGGGTGTCTCCTCGAACGGGAATGCCGCGGAGAAGGCGTCAAACTCATTGAGCTTGACCGGGAAGGCATGGCCCTGGCGCGCCGCGCGCCGTGCGTACAGATTGAGCAACTCGGCCGCGGTGTCGCGGATCTGCAGGGCGGCCTTGCGGCGCGCCTTTTCCCACTGGCCGCTACCCAGCCGATGCAACGGCGCGTCCTCGGGATTGGCCCCGGTGTAGCGCGAGATGACGGCAAGTTGCGCGACCGGCACGAACAACTTGTCGCCGCCATCGTAATGAAGTTCGAGGAATTCCTGGCTGCCCTCGCCCAGGTCGAGGGTGACCAGCCCGGCATAGCGGGCGATGCCATGCTGTTCGTGAACGACCGGATCGCCGATGTTGACTTCCGCGAGGTCGCGCAACATGCCCTCGGCGTTGCTGCGCCCCTTGTCGCGGCGCCTCGACTGCCGGACCTCCCCGGTATACAGCTCGGCCTCGGTCACCAGGGCAACGCCGTCATCGGGTAACTCGAATCCGCGTGCGACCGGAGCCGCGGCGATGGCGAGGCGGCACTGTCCTGCGGCAAACGCGGCGAAGCTGTCCATCGGCTGGGGATGGACGTCATGCTCGGCAAAGAACGCCAGCATCGTTTCGCGGCGGCCGATGCCTTCGGCGGCAATCAGGACGCGACACCGTGCCGTGCCCAGGTACGATTTCAGGCGGGCCAGCGGGTCGGTGGCGCGCCGGTCGATTTCCAGCGACTCGACCGGCCGTGTCGCGCCGAATGCGGTTTCGCGCGCGAGGCGTTCAAACCGCTTGGTTGCGCCGAACAATTCATCCGCGGTGAAGAAGATCTCCCTTGGCGGCAGCAGCGGATAATCGCGGTCGCCGCGCAGCAGCTCGTAGCGCGAGCGCGCGTCGCTCCAGTAATCCTCGGCTCGGGCCGCGACCTCGCCGTGCAGGAATACGCGCGTTGCCGGCGGCAGGTAATCGAACACGCTGGCCGTTTCGGCGAAGAACAGCGGCAGGAAGTACTCGATGCCCGGCGGCGCAATGCCGGCCGATACATCCTTGTAGAGGCGCGATTTTGACGGGTCGCCCTCGAAGCGCTCGCGAAAACTCTCGCGAAACGCGAGCTGGCCGTCCTTGTCGAGCGGAAACTCGCGCGCCGGGAGCAGGCGGATCTCGCGGACCGGATAGATGCTGCGCTGGGTATCGACATCGAACGTGCGAATGGCCTCGACCAGTTCGCCCATCAGGTCGATCCGGTACGGCACGCTGCTGCCTGTCGGGAACAGGTCGACGATTCCGCCACGGACGGCAAATTCGCCGGGAGCCATGACCTGCGTTGCCTGCGAGTAGCCGGCAAACGCCAGGTCTGCGCGCAGGCGCGCCAGGTCGAGCCGCGAACCGGTGCGGACCAGGAAAGAGCGGCCGGCCAGGTAGGCGCGGGGGCAAAGCCGCGTCATCGCCGTGCTTACCGGCACGATGCCGATGTCGAACACGTCTTGCGAGAACTGGTACAGCGTCGCGAGGCGCTCGGAAACGAGATCCGGATGCGGGGACAGCCGGTCATAGGGGAGCGTTTCCCAGTCGGGCAGCCGGCACACCCGAAGATCGGGGCGGAACCACGCGATTTCCTCGGCGAGCCGTTCGCCATCCTGCGCGTCGGCGACGACCACAAACAGCGGCCGACCCGGCGCTGGCAGGCGCGACAGGAACAACGAATCCGCGGAGCCGGCCGGCCGGGTCACGGCTGTGGCGCGCCGCTTGCGCCGGCTGGAAGCGGATCGTCGAGATAGCGCTGCAGTTCGCCGTGCAACGCATCGACCGTGCCGATCCGTTCGTCCGGAAGTTTCGCCAGCAAACTGTCGACCAGCGGCTGCAGGTGGCGCAGCGCGCGCGGCAACAGCGGAATCTCCTCGTGGAGATGCCGGTAGATGATCTGCACGGAATTGTCGCCGGTAAACGGCCGCACTCCAGTCAGCGCCTCAAACAGCACGACCCCCAGCGAGTAGAGGTCGCTGCGACCATCGACAGGCAGCCGGCTCGACTGTTCCGGGCTCATGTAGTAGGGCGAACCCATCAGTTCTTTCTGCAACTGGTCGCGCGGGGTCTTGCCGAACGGCGTCGAGATGTTGAAATCGATCAGGACCACGCTGCCGTCGGCGCGGAAGAAGATGTTTTCCGGCTTCAGGTCCA
>DASUDU010000004.1:0-4360 GCA_036275435.1 Usitatibacteraceae bacterium
TTGTTCGGAACCTTGAAGACCTTGCGGTCGAAGTTGTCGATGATGTTCGAGCCGACCTGCTGCTTTTGCCGCACGTAGGTGAATTGGTCGCCGACGGCGGAGACCAGCACGTAGTTCTTCGGCTTGGCGGGCGAGCTTGCGGCAGCGGGTTGGGCGGTCTGTGCGACGCTGGCCAGACTCAGCAGGCCTGCCAGCGCGGCGAGCAGGACGTTGAAAAATCGGTTCATGGATGTTCCTTGACGGGTTGGGGCTCATGGGCGTTTTCGCCCAGGCCGGGCAGAAGTTCCCGGCCCGGCGGCCACAATAGGCACCGGCGCATCGGCACGCAATGCGTTTGCGACGAATCGCCGGAATTCCGGAGCCGGCGGCGCGGCGTGGGCCAGTGCGACCTTGCCTTCATGCGCTGATCTTCCCAAGCAACAGGTATTCCATGAGCGCCTTTTGCACATGCAGGCGGTTTTCTGCCTCTTCCCAGACCACGCTTTGCGCCCCGTCGATCACCTCGGCGCTGACCTCCTCGCCGCGATGCGCCGGCAGGCAGTGCATGAACAGCGCGTCCTTTGCCGCGGCCGCCATCACCGCGCGGTCGACGATGAAGCCCTCGAACGCCGCCTGCCGCGCCTGGGCCTCGGCTTCGTAGCCCATGCTGGTCCAAACGTCGGTGGTCACCAGATGCGCACCGGCAGCCGCGGCGCGCGGATCGGTGAATTGCGACAGGTGCTCGGTATCGAGCGGCTCGCCCTCGCGGCCCTGCATCGCGTACCCGGCGGGCGTGGCCACGTGCAGCCGGAAATCGAGCACGCGCGCCGCCTCGAGCCAGGTGTAGCTCATGTTGTTTGCGTCGCCGATCCAGGCGACGGTCTTGCCCGCGATCGGCCCGCGTTGCTCGACGAAGGTGAAGATGTCGGCCAGGACCTGGCAGGGATGGAATTCGTTGGTCAGCCCGTTGATCACCGGCACGCGGGAAAACTCGGCGAAGCGCTCGACGCGTGCCTGTTCGAAGGTGCGGATCATCACCAGGTCGACCATGCGCGTGATCACCCGCGCCGTGTCTTCGATCGGCTCGGCGCGCCCCAGTTGAGTCGATTGCGAGTCAAGGAAAATCGCCTGCCCGCCCAGCTGGTAGATGCCGGCCTCGAAACTGACCCGGGTGCGCGTCGAGCTTTTCTCGAACACCATCGCCAGCATCCGGTCGGTCAGCGGCTGGTAGGGGATGTAGCGCTTGAAGCGATCCTTGAGCACCTTGGCGCGCTCGAACAGGTGCAGGTGTTCTTCGCGCGAGAAGTCCTTGAAACGGAGGAAATGGCGCATGGCGTGCACTCGCGTTCAGGTCGCCGCGCGCGGCACGGCGAGGAATTCCCGGATCACCGGGGCCAGGCGGCTGACGATCTGTCCGGCTTCGTCGTCGCTCAGGATCAGGGGCGGCAGCAGCCGGATGACCTGCTCCTGCGTGACGTTGGTCAACAGCCCTGCCTCGAGCGCGCGGCCGACGATCTCGGCGCACGGCCGGTCCAGTTCGATGCCCAGCATCAGGCCCTGGCCGCGGATCTCGCGCACACCGGCAACGCCGCCCAGCGCGGCCTCGAACCCGGACTTGAGCAGCGCACCCAGGTGCGCGGCACGCGCCAGCAGCCCTTCTTCTTCCATGATTTCGAGCGTGCGCAGGGCGGCCACGCTGGCCAGCGGCCCACCGCCGAAAGTCGAACCGTGGTTGCCGGGCTGAAACATCTGCGCGGCGGCTCCCTTGGCCAGGCAGGCGCCGACCGGCACGCCGGAACCGAGGCCCTTGGCCAGGGGCATCACGTCCGGGACGATGTCCGCCCACTGGTGGGCAAACCACTTGCCGGTGCGGCCGATGCCCGACTGTACCTCGTCGATCATCAGCAGCCACTCCTCGCGATCGCACAATTCGCGCAGCGCCCGCAGGTAGTCGACACGCGCGGCGACGATGCCGCCCTCGCCCTGCACGACCTCGGAGAGCACCGCGACGACATCCGGGTTGTGGCGCGCGATGGCACGGATCGCCTCGATGTCGTTGTAGGGCACGCGGATGAAGCCGGTCACCAGCGGCTCGAATCCGGCCTGCGCCTTGCGCGAACCGGTGGCGGCGAGCGTGGCCAGCGTGCGCCCATGCCAAGCACGCTCCATGACGATGATCTGCGGATTGACGATGCCGCGCCGGTGGGCATACAGGCGCGCGATCTTGATCGCGCACTCGTTGGCCTCCGCTCCGGAGTTGCAAAAGAACGCGTTGTCCATCGCGGCCAGCGCGCACAGCTTGTCGGCCAGCGCACCCTGCTCGGGCACCTCGACCAGGTTCGAGGTGTGAATCAGCTTTGCCGCCTGCGCGGCGATCGCCGCAACCAGCTTCGGATGCGCGTGACCCAGCCCCGATACGGCGATCCCGGCCAATGCATCGAGGACGACGCGTCCGTCGGTGGTGGTCAGCCAGGCGCCGCGGCCATGGGAAAACGCCACCGGCAGCGGCTTGTAGGTCTTCATCAGGTGCATCGACAGCATCGCGGGTCTCCGTCGGCGGACGATTGCGGCGCGGCAGCACACGATGCCCGCTCGTGCATCTGCCGCGTGGCGATTGAACTTTGCGAAGGGGAATTTGGCAATATAGGACAAACATTAGTGCGGTGCAACAAAGCCGGCCGCCCGGCGACCCTTGCATCAGGGTTTGCCGCATGCCGCAATCGATCGCGCCAGCCGCCCAGCGCCGCAGGGGCGGGATGCGCGGCGCGTGCCCGGCAAAAGGGTGCGGGCCGGGCGCGCCGATATAATCGCGGCTCCCCATCGCCCGCAAAAAAGGGCCCGCAGCGCGCTCTGCCCCATGTTCAAGGAAATCACCCCACCGCCGGCGCCGCCGCACCATGCGCACCGCATCATCATTCAGGGCGTCACGCTCAAGGGCCGCGCTTTCAGGCCCAGCGATTGGGCCGACCGGCTGTGCGGCGTCATGTCCAGCTTTGGCGGCGACAACCAGATGCGCTATTCGCCGCATGTGCGGCCGATGCGGCTTGACGGGGTGTCGTGCGTGGTGGTGGAGCCGAAGCTCGAGGACATCGAGCCGCGCGCCTGGCGCTTCCTGCTCGATTTTGCCCGGGACAACGAATTGGTGGTGATCGACCCGACGCAACCGGTCGGCGATGACTTCTGCCTGATTCCCGGCGGCGCGATCGAGGGCCTGTCAAGCTAGGTCGGCACTGCAAACAAAAACCGCCAGAGCATCCCGGCACGGCGGTGCACTCTGGCGGTTTCCGGTTCAGACAACGCGCGCGGGCAGCAAATGCCCGGCCGCGTGCAGGGAACTAGGCGGCAGCCTGGCCCTTGATCGCCTTGATGGCGCTGCTCAGCCGGCTCTTGTGGCGCGCGGCCTTGTTCTTGTGGATGATCTTCTTGTCAGCGATCGAATCAATGGTCGAAGTCGACGCTTTCAAGGCGGCTTCCGCGGCGGCCTTGTCGCCGCTGGCGATGGCGACTTTGACTTTCTTGATGGCGGTGCGCAATTCGGTGCGCTGGGCCATGTTGTGGGCGCGGCGCTTGGTGGCCTGCTTGGCGCGCTTGGCGGCTTGTTTGGTGTTTGCCATGTTTTTTCCAGAATGCGGCCCGACGGGCCTGACGAAATTTACGCGAAGCCTAGTATTATATCGCACCCGCAAAGAAAAGCAAACTGCCTGATTTTGAAGAACATTTTCACCACGTCCGGGCGGCGCGCCCGATCCGCGGCAAGCCGGCCATGAACCTGCTCAAGGCCGCGGCCTCGGTCTCGGCGATGACCTTCCTGTCGCGGGTCACCGGCCTGATCCGCGAGATCATCGGCTTCAACCTGTTTGGCGCGAGCGCGGCGATGGACGCATTCCAGGTCGCCTGGCGCATTCCGAACCTGCTGCGGCGGCTGTTCGCCGAAGGCGCGTTCAGCCAGGCATTCGTGCCGGTGCTGGCCGAGTGCAAGGCGCGCGAGGGGGACGAGGCGACGCGCGAGTTCCTGCACAAGGTCAGCAGCGTGCTGGCACTCGCGCTGTTTGTCGTGACGCTGGTCGGCGTGCTGGCCGCGCCCGTGCTGGTCTATGCCATCGCCTCGGGATTTGCCGCGGCGCCGAGCAAGTTCGAGCTGACCGTGCAACTGGTGCGCGTGACTTTCCCCTACATCTTCTTCATTTCGCTGGTCTCGCTCGCGGCCGGCATCCTCAACACCTACGGCTCGTTCAAGACCCCGGCATTCACCCCGGTTCTGCTCAACCTGTGCGTGATTGCCGCGGCCCTTTTTATCGCGCCGCATGTCAACCCGCCGGTGCTGGCGCTGGCCATCGGCACGCTGGCCGGCGGCATCGTGCAACTGGCGTTCCAGGTCCCC
>DASUDU010000005.1:0-2411 GCA_036275435.1 Usitatibacteraceae bacterium
TTGCGGGGCTGGAACGCATGGGCGAGAAGTCGGCGGCGAATCTCGTCGGCGCGATCGGGCGCAGCCGCCAGACCAGCCTGCCGCGCTTTCTTTTTGGCCTGGGCATCCGCCACGTCGGCGAGGCGACCGCACGCGACCTGGCGCGGCATTTCGGCAGCCTCGGAGCGATCATGGATGCGCCGCTTGAAGCGCTCCTCCAGGTCAACGATGTCGGGCCGGTGGTTGCGGAAAGCATTCGGCGCTTTTTCGACGAGCCGCACAACCGCGAGGCGATCGCCCAACTCCAGGCTGCAGGCGTGTGCTGGCCTGACCTCGAGCCGGCCGCGCCGGCGGTCGGCCCGTTTTCGGGAAAAACCGTGGTGCTGACCGGAACCCTGCCGACGCTGACCCGCGACGAGGCCAAGGCCCTGCTTGAGGCGGCCGGTGCCAAGGTTGCGGGAAGCGTTTCGAAGAAAACCGACTACCTGCTTGCCGGGGCCGAGGCCGGCTCGAAGCTGGACAAGGCGGTCGAGTTGGGAATCGAGGTCCTGGATGAGGCACAATTTCGCACCCTGCTTGATCCCGAGGGAAAGGCGAAAACATGAAAAAACCGCGTCCCATCACCAAGGCCGTGTTTCCCGTTGCGGGCCTGGGCACACGCTTCCTTCCGGCCACCAAGGCGAGCCCGAAGGAAATGCTGCCGATCGTCGACAAGCCGCTGATCCAGCACGCGGTCGAGGAGGCCGCCGCAGCCGGAATCACCGAGATGATCTTTGTCACCGGCCGCGGCAAGCGCACCATCGAAGACCATTTCGACAAGGCCTACGAGCTGGAGGCGGAACTAGCCGGCAAGGGCAAGAACAAGCAGTTGCAGGAGGTACGCGCCATGCTGCCGGCCGGAGTGCACTATGTGTACGTACGCCAGTCCGAGGCGCTGGGCTTGGGGCATGCGGTGTTGTGCGCCAAGTCGCTGGTCGGCGACGAGCCGTTTGCGGTGATCCTGGCCGATGACCTGATCGATGCACCGGTTCCCGTGATGCGGCAAATGGTGGGCATCTACAACCAGGTTGGCGGCTCGGTGCTTGGCGTGGTCAACGTCGATCGCAGCGAAACCTCGTCCTACGGCATCGTTGCCGCCGCGCCGGTGTCGAAAAAACCGGGTGAGCGCGTGCTGAAAATGTCGGCAATCGTTGAAAAGCCCAAGCCGGAAGTGGCGCCTTCGACCTTGTCGGTCGTTGGCCGCTACATCCTGGCGCCTGAAGTGTTCGGTGAACTCGAGCGCATTCCGCGCGGCGCCGGCGGCGAGATCCAGTTGACCGACGGCATCGCCGCGCTGCTCCGTTCGCAAGACGCCTTCGCTTATGAATTCGACGGGGTCCGCTACGATTGCGGGTCCAAGATCGGCTACCTGCAGGCGACCGTGCAGTTCGGCTTGAAGCACCCCGAAGTCGGCAAGGCGTTCCGCCAGTACTTGGCGCGCCTGCCGCGTTGACCCTTTTGCGGATTGCCCCATGAACGCGACCGAAGCCCGCGCCTTTCTTGCCGATTCCGAGATCCTGTTTTCCGCCGAGGCGGTCAACGCCGCCACCGCGCGCGTTGCCGCCGAGCTCAACCGCGATTACCAGGACCGCAATCCGCTGGTGCTGGGGGTGATGGGCGGCGCCGTGGTGTTTGCCGGGCAGCTACTGCCGCTGCTGGAATTTCCGCTGGAGTTCGACATCGTTTCGGCGTCGCGCTATGGCGACAAGACGGTCGGCACCCACATCAACTGGCGCGTGACGCCGCGCGAAAACGTCAGCGGGCGCCATGTCCTGCTGGTGGACGACATTCTCGATGAGGGCATCACGCTCGCGGCGATCGTCGACCTGCTGAAAAGCCAAGGCGCGGCCAGCGTCGAGTGCGCGGTGTTTTGCCAAAAGGACTACGGCGCGGCCGTGAACGCAAAAAAGCCGCTGGCGGCCCGCTATGTCGGCTTGACCGTGCCGAACCGCTTCATCTTCGGCTACGGCATGGACGTGGCCGGAGCCTGGCGCAACCTGCCGGCCATCTGGGCCAAGCGCGGCGCGTAGGCCCGCAACGAGGAAAGCGCACATGCTCGCCATCATCGGCGGTACCGGCCTGACCAACCTGGCCAATCTCGAAATCACCCGGCGCGAAGTCGGCAGAACGCCCTATGGCGAACCGTCCGGCCATCTGACTTTCGGTCGCATCGGCGCGGCCGAGGTCGTATTCCTGGCGCGTCACGGCTATGGCCACACCATGCCGCCGCACGAGGTCAATTACCGCGCCAACATCTGGGCGCTTGCCGACACGGGCGTGACGCGCATCGTGGCCGTCAATGCCGTCGGCGGCATCGCCGCCAACTTGGGCCCCGGCGCGCTGTGCGTGCCGGACCAGTTGATCGATTACACCTGGGGTCGCAGCCAGACGTT
>DASUDU010000006.1:0-2263 GCA_036275435.1 Usitatibacteraceae bacterium
GGCGGCTTCGACCTCACGACCTGCGCCGAGGTCTGGTCGCGGCTGCCGGCATTCGGTTTTGTTTCCGGCAGGAGCAGCCATGCCGACCGCATCGCCACCATCCGTTCCGTGTGGGAAAAATTCCGCGTCGAAATCGACACCCACACGGCCGACGGGTTCCTCATTGCAGCGGCGCATCGCGAGCCGGGCGTGACGATGGTCTGCCTGGAAACGGCGCTTCCTGCCAAGTTCGAGTCCTCGATCGTCGAGGCGCTCGGACGCCGGCCGGCAAGGCCGGCGGCGATGCAGGGAATCGAAGACCTGCCCAAGCGCGTGGACGTGATCGACGCCAGCGCGGATGTGGTGAAGCGCTACATCGCCGAGCGCATTGCCGAGCGGTAAAGTCCGCGACCGGCGCGGCGTTGCGGACTAAAAACGCCGGAAAAGCACGCCCATCAACGGGTTTTCGGTTTGTGTCCTAGCGCCGCGAGCGCTGCTTGTGCGAGACCGACTTGATGATGACGCGATGCCGGCCGTAGGGCGAAATCGGCACTTCGGCGCTGGCCAATGCCGCGAGCATCAGGCTGCGCACGTGCGGTTCGATCAGGGTGTCGGGCGCGGTCAGCCGGATGTGACGCACCTTGTTGCCGGAGCCTTGCAGGTGCTTGCCCGGATCCGGCACCCGGGCGCCCTGCAGGAAGCACAGTGTTACCCAGCGCGGGAAGATCGCCAGCGAGAAAATCGCTTCGGAGGCACGCTCGGAAGGGCCGAACCCGAAGACCAAGGCGTTGTAATTGTCGTACACGAGTTCGACCGCGCAGGGCAGCAGTGCGCGCATGCGCGCAAGCTCGATGCGCGTGCGCGCGGCGACGTCCGGGTTGTAGCGGTCGATGAAGCTGTCGAGCTTCGCGACCATCGCGGCATCGAGGGTGCCGGTCATTTGATACTCGATGCCAGCACGGCAAAGTGCGCGCTGCGTTCCAGCGCGCCGAGGGCATTGGCCATCGCCTGCGGCGGGGCGACCAGGCGGCGCGCATCGAGGTCGAACCAGCCACCCAGGGTCAAGATGCGCGCGGCAAGGTGGTCTGCCGGGCCGTACACTTCGTTGAGCAGCCGGAAGCGCGAGGCATCTTCGCTGATGCCGTCCAGCTGCAGGGTCACGCGGATTGGCTGCAGCAGGTGCAGTTCGCGGAAATATTCGACCTCGTCCTTGCGCACCACCGGACCGAGTCGCGCCCTGGCCATTTCCTCCGGACCGAAGCCCATCGACTGGAAATACCCCATTCGGCAGTCCACCGCGACGTCGAGGTATGCGGTGTTGGCCATGTGGCCGTTGGCATCGAGCTGCGCCCAGCCGACCTGTGTGCGGATTTCAAATGGCATTGCACCTACTTCGCGGAAAAGAACAACAGCCAGGCCGTGACCAACGCAAGGCAGGCACCTGCGACGATCGCGCCAAACAGCACGAAGGCGATGCGATTGTCGTCGATTTCGCCGGCTTCGAGCGCGGCCGGCCTGGCGGAGTTGCCCAGGCTGCGCCGGCGCATGACGAGGCAAAGCGCCAGCACGCCGGCCATGATCACAACGAACGCCAGCAGCACCAGGATCAGCGGCGTGCCCACGTCACTTCTTGGCCGGAACACCAGCCGGCGGGGACAGATCGTCCTCGAGCTGGTCGAGTTGCTGCGGCGTCACCTTGCCGTCATGCACCAGCCGCAGGCGACGCTGCAAGTAGGCATCGCGCAGGAACTGGTAGCGGTCCAGCGCGGCCTCGTCCAGCGTTTTGCCGGCGCCCAGCAGGCCGGCGCGCAGGTTGATCAGTTCGAGCGCGAATGCGCTGTAGCGCGTCGGTTCGTGATCGACCTGCTTGGCCCAGCCGGCCTGGGAATCGACGCCGCGGCCGAATGAATCGCGCAAGGTTGAGGGCCCCATGAACGGCACCACCAGGTACGGGCCCGGGCCGATGCCCCAGGTTCCCAGCGTCTGGCCGAAATCCTCCTCGTGCTTTTCCAGGCCCATCGGCGTGGCGACGTCGAACAGCCCGAGGATGCCCAGCGTGGAATTGACCAGGAAGCGCCCGGCGTCTGATAGCGCCGCGCCTGGTTTTCCCTGCAGCAGGTTGTTCAGGCCCACCGCCACGTCGCCAAGGTTCGACGAGGCATTGCTCACGCCCGCGCGCAGGAATCCGGGCGTCACCGCAACATAGCCCTGCGCGACGGGCTTCAGCACAGCCCGATCGACCGCGTCGTTGAATGCGTCGGTGGTGCGGTTCAAGCCTTCGAGC
>DASUDU010000007.1:0-7736 GCA_036275435.1 Usitatibacteraceae bacterium
CAACATCGGCCGCTCCATGGCCTATGTGTTTGCCCGCGAGGATCGCGAGCGGATCGTTTCGCGATTTTTCTTCATCAAGCACAGCGGCCTGGCCGAGGATCCGGGCACCGGCTCCGCGACGGCGAACCTCGGCGGCTGGCTTCTCGATCGCGGCGAGACCCCCTGCCGCTACGCGATCGAACAAGGCGCGCAAACCGGCCGCCCGTGCCACATCGGCCTGGAAGTCGACACGCAAGGGGCGATCCACGTCAGCGGCCGGGTCCTAGAAATCGGCCGCGGCAACATCACCTTGCCGTAGCGCTCAGCCCTTGGGCGGCGTGTCGCGCACGGTGCGACGCAGGATCTTGCCGACGTTGGTTTTCGGCAGGTCGTCCCAGAACTCGATGATCTTCGGCAACTTGTAGCCGGTCAGGTTCGCCTTGCAGTGTTCCATGACCTTCTCGCGGGTCAGCGCAGGGTCGCCCTTGACGACGACCACGCGCACCACTTCGCCCGACTTTTCATCCGGGGCAGCCACCGCGCAGACTTCGCGAACCCCCGGGCAGGTCGCGACCACATCCTCGATCTCGTTCGGATAGACGTTGAATCCGGACACCAGGATCATGTCCTTCTTGCGATCGACGATCTTGAAGTAGCCGCGTTCGTCCATGACGCCGACGTCGCCGCTCTTGAACGCGCCATCGCGGGTCATGACCTTGGCGGTTTCATCGGGACGCTGCCAATAGCCGCGCATGACCTGTGGTCCGGAGATGCAGATCTCGCCACTTTGTCCGACCGGCAGGATGTTCTCGTCGTCATCACGGATGGTCAGGACCGTGGACGGGATTGGAAGCCCGATGCCCTCCAGGCGCTCGCCCGTGGTGACCGGCGTGATGCACGCGGCCGGCGAGGTCTCGGTCAGCCCGTAGCCCTCCATGACGGTGACGCCGGTCACCGACTTCCAACGCTCGGCGACGGCCTTTTGCAACGCCATGCCCCCGCTCAGCACCAGCTTGACGCCGGAGAAGTCGACGCCGGCAAAGCGCGGGTGGTTCAGCAGCGAGGCAAACAGGGTATTGACCCCTGTCAGCGCATTCCAGCGCCGGCTGGCGAGAACCTGGACAAAGCCGTCGAAATCGCGCGGATTGGGGATCAGCACCGTCTCCATCCCGGTGCGCGTGAAAACCAGCCCGCTGCACAGCGCGAAGATGTGATACAGCGGCAGGGGTTGGACGATCACGTCCTTGCCGCGCTCGAACAGGTTGTTCATCCACGCATCGATCTGCTCCATGTTGGCCGCCAGGTTGCGATGGGTGAGCATGGCGCCCTTGGAAACACCGGTGGTCCCTCCGGTGTATTGCAGGAACGCCAGTTCGTCGCCCCGCATCTGTGGCGGGCTGAACGGCGCCGCGGAACCGGACGCGAGCGCCGCGCGGAACGAAACCGCGCCGGGCAGGCTCCACGTCGGGACCAGTTTCTTCCGGTGCTTGATGACAAAGTTGACCAGCAGCGACTTCGGAAATCCAAGCAGGTCGCCGACCTGTGTCGTGACGACGTGGCGCACATCGGTACGTGCGATCACCTGCTCGAGCGTGGACGCGCAGTTTTCGACGACGACGATGGCCTTGGCGCCGGAATCCTTGAGCTGGTGCTCAAGTTCGCGCGGCGTGTAGAGCGGGTTGCAATTGACCACCACCAGGCCCGCGCGCAGGATGCCGAACACCGCGATCGGATATTGCAGAAGGTTGGGCATCATGATCGCAACGCGGTCGCCGCGTGAAAGCCGGAGCACGCCGCTCAGGTAGGCGGCAAGCTGGGTGGCGCGCGTGTCGACCTCGCGAAAGGAGAGCGTCTTGTCCAGGCAGGTGAAGGCCGGCCGGTCGGCAAAGGTCTTGCATGCCTCGTCGACAATGGCATTGATCGACGGATAGCGATCCGGGTCGATGGTGTGCGCGATGCCCGATGGATACGATTGCAGCCAGGGTGCGTCTGCGGCAGGGTTCACATGCTCCTCCTTGGTCATTCCGCCGATTGGGTCCGGCTGGTCATGGGCCATTCCGTCTCCGGAACGAGTCGCGATTATCGCTGAATAGTGTGATTACTCTAAATGTCCGCCGTACAGTGCGCCAACACCCACGAAGCGCGCTCCGGCGCGAATCGCCAACCCACCTGGAGACGTCAATGGCAACCCGTCTG
This sequence comes from Usitatibacteraceae bacterium, assembly GCA_036275435.1. Lineage (GTDB taxonomy): Bacteria > Pseudomonadota > Gammaproteobacteria > Burkholderiales > Usitatibacteraceae > UKL13-2. The sequence continues at coordinate 2,176 of DASUDU010000007.1, forward strand.
AAAAAGACCGCAAAAACCAGCAAGTCCGCCGCCTTCGCGGCCCTCGGCCCGGCAGCCGACATCGCATCCAAGATCGGCGCGATGGCGCAAAACCTCGGCGAGCAACCTTCGGCCAAGCAGGTGATGGACTCGGCCCAGCAGATCTGGCTTGCCGGCCTGGGCGCGTTCTCGAAGGCGCAAAACGAAGGCAAGAAGACGTTTGAAACCCTGGTCCGCCAAGGTGCGCAGATCGAGGAAACCACCCGCCAGGTCGCCGAAGCCACCATCGAAACGGCCAAGGAGCAGGCCAGCCGCACCCTCGAACTGGCCTCCGGCAAGCTGGACAAACTCGAGCAGGTTTTCGAAGCGCGCGTGCACGCCTCGCTCAACCGCCTCGGCGTGCTGACCAGCAAGGACATCGAAGCGCTGACCCAGCAGGTCGCGGAACTGGCCGAGGCCGTACGCGCGCTGCTGGCCCAGGAAAAGCGCGGCAGTTCCCGTCCGGCCGCGCGTCCGGTCGCAAAGAAACCCGCTGCCAAGAAACCGGCCGCCCGCAAGGCGCGTCGCTAGCGCCGCACGCTTCAATCTGCGCCGGTTGCACAGCCGGCGCAAAGCGCCCGCAAAGTCCGCGAACTGCAAGGGCGCAACTTCTCCTCCTCGTCCTGTTCTCAGGACGATTTGACCCCGGAATCGCAAGGTTTCGGGGTTTTTTTTCGGGATTGGCCGCGGGCTCGTGGGAAAATCGCGGCGAAGTCGGCGGCATTTGGCGTTTCACCGGCCGCCGACCCCATTGCGCAACCCGGAGACAAGCACGTGGACCCTTCCGCCAACCCCGGAGCCCGGCTCGGCCAGGTGGTGTATGCCTTCCCGCTCGAAGGCCTGGCACGCTGGATGGGCGGGCAGCTTCCCGGAGTCGTCTCCAACCCGGCCGAGTTGCACGTCGCGCAATTCCAAGGCGGCCAGTCCAACCCGACCTACCGGATCGATACCGTCGGCGGCCGGCGTTTCATCCTGCGTCGCAAACCGCCGGGCAAACTGCTTCCCTCGGCGCATGCCGTCGAGCGCGAGTTCCGCGTCATGAGGGCGCTCGAGGGCAGCGCCGTGCCGGTGCCGAGGATGCTCGGCCTGTGCGAGGATCCGGAGGTCATCGGCACCGCCTTCTACCTGATGGAGTACGTCAGCGGACGCATTTTCTGGGATCCGTCGCTGCCGGAACTGGCGCCGTCCGAGCGCAAGGCCTGCTACGGCGAAATGTGCCGCGTCATCGCCGCCTTGCACGCGATCGACCCGGCGGCCGTCGGCCTGGGGGACTACGGACGCCCCGGTCAGTACGTCGAACGCCAGATCGCGCGCTGGAGCCGGCAGTACCTGGCCGGAACGACCGGCGAGCAGGCCGCGCCGCGCATCGAATCGATGGACCGGCTGATCGGCTGGCTACCGCAGCACGTTCCCGGCGCGGACGAAACGAGCATCGTGCACGGCGATTTCCGCCTCGACAACCTCATCTGGCACCCCACCGAGCCGCGCGTGCTGGCGGTGCTCGACTGGGAACTGTCGACGCTCGGGCATCCGCTCTCGGACTTCGCCTACCTGATGATGGCCTGGCGACTTCCCGGCGCGGTGTTCCGCGGCATGGCCGGTTGCGACCTGCCGGCGCTGGGCATCCCCGGCGAGGCCGAATTCGTCGCCGACTACTGCCGGCGCACCGGACGCATGTCGATTCCGGATTTCGAGGTGTACCTGATCTTCAACCTGTTTCGCATCGCCGCCATCCTGCACGGCGTCTGGGCGCGCGCGCTGCAGGGCAATGCCGCCAGCGCCGACGCGCTCGAAACCGGCCGCCGCGCCGAGAAGATCGCCGCAATCGCCTGGCAAATGGCGCAAACCCGAGGAACGTAACCATGGATTTCTCCCACTCCCCCAAGGTGCAGGAACTGCAGGAGCGGCTGACGCGCTTCATGGACGCGCACATCTATCCGGCCGAGCGCGTCTATCACGACGAAGTCGAGGCCAACCGGCGCGCCGGAAACGCCTGGGTGGCAACCCAGGTCATGGAAGAGCTGAAAGGCAAGGCGCGCGCCGCCGGGCTGTGGAACCTGTTCCTGCCGCAATCGGCCCACGGAGCGGGCTTGAGCAACCTCGAATACGCGCCGCTTTGCGAGATCATGGGCCGCTCGTGGATCGCCCCCGAGGCGTTCAACTGCAATGCGCCCGACACCGGCAACATGGAAACGTTGGAGCGCTACGGCAGCCAGGCGCAGAAAGAGCAGTGGCTCAAGCCGTTGCTGGCCGGGGAAATCCGCTCGGCATTTGCCATGACCGAGCCGGGGGTGGCCTCGTCGGACGCGACCAACATCGAAGCGAGCATCGTGCGCGACGGCGACGAGTACGTGATCAACGGTCGCAAGTGGTGGACCACGGGTGCGCCGGATCCGCGCTGCCGGTTGTTGATCTTCATGGGCAAGACCGACCCGGACAATCCGAACCGCCACCGCCAGCAGTCGATGATCCTGGTGCCGATCGACACGCCCGGGGTGACGCTGGAGCGCCACCTGCCGGTGTTCGGCTATGACGACGCACCCCACGGGCACGGCGAATTCAGCTTTCGCAACGTGCGCGTCCCGGCGGGCAACATCCTGCTGGGCGAAGGCCGCGGCTTCGAGATCGCGCAAGGGCGCCTCGGGCCGGGGCGCATCCACCACTGCATGCGCACCATCGGCATGGCCGAGCGGGCGCTCGAGGCGATGTGCCGGCGCACGCTGTCCCGCGTGGCATTCGGCCGGCCGATCGCCGACCAGGGGGTGACGCGCGAGCGGATCGCCAACGCACGCATCCTGATCGACCAGGCCCGCCTGCTGGTGCTCAATGCGGCCGACCGCATGGACAAGGCCGGCAACAAGGCAGCCGCCAAGGAAATCGCCATGATCAAGGTTGCCGCGCCCAACATGGCGCTGCAGGTGCTCGACTGGGCGATGCAGGCGCACGGCGCAGCCGGCATCAGCGACGATTTCACCCTGGCGTTTCATTACGCCCAGGCGCGCACGCTGCGCTTCGCCGACGGCCCCGATGAAGTGCACCGCAATGCCATCGCCAAGCTGGAACTGGCCGCCTATCCGGCTGCGGCGCGATCGCCGGACCAGCGCCGCCCGGGCTAGGCGCGGCGCCCGGGTGCACCGCGCCTGCCGCCAGTCCGCCCCGGGAAAACCAACCCGGAACCGCTATTCCTCGCGCAGAACCCGGTCGACCAGCTTGACGTAGGCCTTCATGGCCTCTTCCTGGCTGGTTCCCTTCAGCTTGGCCCAGGCGTCGTACTTGGCGCGACCGACGAAATCGGTAAAGCCGGGCTTGTCGCCGGACACGTCGCCCTCGCTGGCCTGCTTGAAGTGCGCATACAGGCGCAGTTTCATGTCGTTTCCCGGGTCTTTCTTGGCCTTGGTGACGTCTTTTGCGGCCTTTTCGAACTGTTTCTTGACATCCGACATGCGGTTTCTCCTCTGGTTTTCGAGCGATGGTCAGGTTCCGGTGATGGCCGCGACCCATGGAAAAGGGGTTCCCTTGCCGGGGAACACAGGCTAAAGTAACTCTAGCAGCCTCGCGGCAGGAATTGAAAACGGCTGCGGTTTGGCGTGTTCAGGCGCGGTTCCCGCACATCCCGGGGCCGGGCGACGATCGGAGGACGCCCGTTGCGGCAATGCGGGCGGCAAACAAGAAACAGGATTGGCACACACCATGGCCACGATTCCGCGCATCCCCGGCATTCCGCTATTGGACCGCGAACGCATGTCCGGCATCGACACAGCCTGGCTGCGCATGGAGCATCCGTCCAACCTGATGATGATCGTCGGGGTGATGATGTTTCGCGAGCGCGTGGACTACAAGAAGCTGGTTGCGACCATCGAGCAGCGCTTTCTGTCGTTCCCGCGGTTCCGGCAAAAGGCCGTGCAGGACCCGACCGGCGCGTGGTGGGAAGACGACCGGAAGTTCGACATCCACAACCACGTCAAGCGCGTGCGCCTGCCGGGCAAGGCCGGCAAGAAGGAGTTGCAGGAGTACGCCAGCACGATGGCCGGCACCAGCCTGGATTTCTCCAAGCCGCTGTGGCAGTTCCACCTGATCGAAAACTACCAGGGCGGTTCGGCGGTGCTCACGCGCATCCACCACTGCTACGCCGACGGCATCGCCCTCGTTGCGGTGATGCTGTCGATGACCTCGGAAACGGCCGAGGCCAGCGTGGCGCGTCCGTCGGTGCGCGAGAAGCGCGGGCCGCCGCCCGGCGACATGGATTTCTGGACCAGCGTCACCAAGCCGGTGGCGAGCGTCTGGTCGGGCGCCATGAAACTCACGCGCGGGATCGTCGAACAGGGCCTCGAGATCGCCAAGGACCCGGCCTCGATGCGCGAGTTCGCCACCAAGGGCATGGAGCTGGCCGACGAATTGCGCAAGATTGCCATGATGGAGCCGGATTCGCAGACCCGCTATCGCGGCAACCTGTCGGGCAAGAAGCGCGTCGCCTGGTGCGACCCGCTGCCGCTGTCGGAAGTCAAGATCATCGGCAAGGCGCTCGGCGGCTCGGTCAATGACGTCCTGCTGGCGACCGCCGCCGGTGCCTTGCGCGACTACCTCGAAAAAAAGGGCGACAAGACCGAAGGCGTGGAGCTGCGCGCGGTCGTTCCGGTCAACCTGCGGCCGGTGGAAAAGGCGGCCGACCTGGGCAACCAGTTCGGCCTGGTGTTCGTCGAGTTGCCGATCGGCATCGACAATCCCATCGAGCGCATGAGCGTGGTGCGCCAGCGCATGCGCGCCCTCAAGGGCTCTGCGCAGCCGGTGGTGGCGTTCGTGCTGCTCTCGGCCGTCGGGTTGGGGCCAAAGATCCTGCAGGACCAGATCGGCGCGCTGATCGGCCGCAATGCCACGGCGGTGATGACCAATGTACCGGGGCCGCAGAAGCCGCTGTTCTTCGCCGGCCGCGAGATCGACGAAATCGACTTCTGGGTACCGCAGTCCGGCGGCATCGGCATGGGCGTGTCGATCCTCACCTACAACGGCCGCGTGCAGTTCGGCCTGATCACCGACGCCAACCTGGTCCCGGACCCGGAGACGATCATCAACCGCTTTGCCGAGGAATTCGAGCGCCTGGTGATTTTGACGCTGCTCGGCCCCTACGGCCCCGAATTCGAGCCCGAGCTGGAAAAGGCGTTTGGCGCCGGCGAGCCGCCATTGGGCCGCAAGCGGCTCAAGCGCCTCAACCGCTAGCACCTGCCGGCAGCAAATCGCGTTGTCGATGGATCCCGGCGCCAGGCGCGCGGCAGTGGCCGGCCACAGCGGCCTGGTCGGGCGCGCGTTGCTCGAGCGGCTGCGCGATTGCCCGCAATACAACCAGATCCATTGCGTCGGCAGGCGTCCGCCGGATCGACAGGAAGCACGCATCGTGTTTCACCCGCACGACCTGAAGACGGTCCCGGCCCTGCCGCCGCTCGACGATGCCTATTGTTGCCTGGGCACGACCATCGCCAAGGCGGGCTCGCAGGATGCCTTCCGCGAAGTCGATGATGCGATGGTGCGCCGCTTCGCCCAGGCCGCCC
>DASUDU010000008.1:0-5294 GCA_036275435.1 Usitatibacteraceae bacterium
TTCGACCATCAGGGTCCCGAAGGGTTTGCCAACCATCATGAAATATGTCCTCGTCCTGTTGCTGCTGTTGATCGTCGCCAGCCTGTTCAGCGGCTTGTATTTCATGTACCGCGACAAAGGGGAAACCAAGCGCACCGTTCACGCCCTGACGCTGCGCGTGGCGCTGTCGCTGGTGACCTTTGCCATCGTCATGCTTGGCTACTGGCTCGGCTGGTTTCCCGGGAGATGACGCAGCCCCGTGGCACTCCGTCCCGACCATGAAGCAAAAGGCCGCACTGCCGTGCGGCCTTTTTTTTCGAAGGCAGGTGCCGCTCTAGACGAGCACGTAGACGAAGATGAACAACCCCAGCCACACGACGTCCACAAAGTGCCAGTACCAAGCCACCGCCTCGAAGCCAAAGTGGTGGTCCGGCTTGAAATGACCCTTGATGCAACGAAACAGGATGACCGTCAGCATGATCGCGCCCAAGGTCACGTGAAACCCGTGGAACCCGGTAAGCATGAAAAAGGTCGAGCCAAACACCCCCGAGGTGAGCTTGAGGTTCAGATCGCTGTAAGCGTGCGCGTATTCGTACACCTGGAAGCCAAGGAACACGACGCCCAGCGCAACCGTCAGGAACAGCCCGAGAACCAACTGGCTGCGATTGTTGGCTTTCAAGGCGTGGTGGGCCCAGGTCACCGTAACACCCGATGACAGCAGCAGCAGCGTATTGAGCGCGGGTATGCCCCACGCACCCATGGTCGCGAATGCGTATGCCGGATCCTTGTCGAGGTAGGGCCCCGCAGTCGGCCATTGTGCGCTGTACCCTTGCCAGATCATCGCGTTGTCAAGGTCTCCCAGCCACGGCACGGAAAACACCCTGGCATAGAACAGCGCACCAAAGAACGCCGCAAAGAACATGACCTCGGAAAAGATGAACCAGCTCATGCTCCAGCGGAATGACACGTCCACCTGCTTGTTGAACATGCCCGATTCGCTTTCGCGAATCACCACCCCGAACCAGCCGAACAGCATGTAGGTGAGGATGCCGATGCCCAGCAGGAGCGACACACTCCCCATGGGCTGGATGTCATTCATCCACAGCACGAGGCCCGATGCGAAGAAGAACAACGCGGTGGAACCCACGACCGGCCATTTCGACGGGGGGGCAAAATAATATCCGCCTGCTGCAGTACTCACGGGGAACTCCCTTTATTTGGCGGTGAGAATCCTCACCAACACGATCAAGCCCAATACAAAAACCACTGTGCAAAACAATCCTGCCGCGATGACTTCCCAGGGCTTGAGCCTGCGCCGATCGGCCTCGTAACCCTTGCTGCTGCGAATCCCCAGGAATGCCCACAGCACCGCCAACAGCGCCTTGAACATCAGCCTCCCTGCGCCTCCACCGTCACGTCAAAGAACGTATACGACAACGCGATCGCTTCGATGCCGCGCGGCATGTCCGGGTCGATATAGAACGTCACCGGCATGTCGCGCGTCTCGCCGGGCGCCAAGGTCTGGTTGGCGAAACAGAAACAGGAAATCTTCTTGAAATAGCGTCCCGCCTCCACCGGGCCGAAGCTCGGGATTGCCCGGCCGGTGGTCGGCCGATCCAGGCGATTGGTCACCCGGTAGTTGATCGTCACCGTCGCCCCCGGGTGGATGTCCACGCGCTTTTCAACCGGCACAAACTGCCAGGCAAGGCCGCCATTGAGGTTGGCATCGAAATCGACGCGAACCGTGCGCGATGTGTCGACGACCGTGCTGGTTGCCACCGCCTGGCTGGCGCTGATGCCGAGCACCTGGCAAATCTGCCGGTACAGCGGCACCATCGAGGCGCAAAACACCAGCATGACCGGGATGATCAGCAGCAGTTTGCCGAGCGTGATCCGTGCATTGCGTTGCTGCGCGGATTGCCGGAGGTGGTCGACGGTCGATGCGCTCATCAGCGTGCCGAGTATTTGAAGATCGTGTAGGCAAAGATCGCCGCGACCCACGCGAGCAGCACGGCGAGCGTCAGGTACTTCCCGCGCGGACCGTTCTTCGGTGGGGTGGCCACGATCAACTTCCTTCTACTTGAGCGAGGGCGCGGTTTCGAAGGTGTGATACGGCACCGGGCTCGGCAGGTGCGTCCATTCCAGCGAATCGGCGCCTTCCCACTGTTTTTCCTTCGCCGGCTGCCCGGAACGGATCGTCGTGATCACGTTGTAAAGGAAGATCAGCTGGCTGGCGCCAAGCAGGAACGCCCCGACAGAAGAGATGGCATTCCATTCATAGAACTGCAGCGCGTAATCCGGGATGCGCCGCGGCATGCCTGCCAAGCCGAGGAAATGCTGGGGGAAGAACGTGATGTTGAACGCGATCGCCGAGATCCAGAAATGCCACTTGCCGAGGGTCTCGTTGTACATCTTGCCCGTGAACTTGGGCAGCCAGAAGTACACCGCGGCGGTCAGGCCCCAGATTGCGCCGGGGAAGAGCACATAGTGGAAGTGTGCCACCACATAGTAGGTATTGTGCAGGGTGATGTCGACAGCGGCGATCGACAGCACCAGGCCGGAGAATCCGCCCAGCGTGAACATGCACAGGAACCCGATGCAGAACAGCATCGGCGTTTCGAACGTGAGCGACCCACGCCACATGGTGGCGATCCAATTGAAGATCTTCACGCCGGTCGGCACCGCGATCAGCATCGTGGCAAACATGAAGAACAGGTTGCCCGCGGCCGGCATGCCGACCGTGAACATGTGATGGCCCCAGACGATGAACGAGAGGATCGCGATCGAGGCCGTCGCGTAGACCATCGACGCATAGCCAAACAGCGGCTTCCTCGAAAATGCCGGAATGATCTGCGAAACGATGCCGAATGCCGGCAGAATCAGGATGTAAACCTCCGGGTGGCCAAAGAACCAGAAGATGTGCATGAACATGGTCGGATCGCCGCCACCGGCCGCGTTGAAGAAGCTGGTGCCGAAATGGCGGTCGGTCAGCAACATGGTCACCGCCCCGGCCAGAACCGGCATGGTCGCAATCAGCAAATAGGCGGTGATGAGCCAGGTCCAGCAAAACAGCGGCATGCGCATCAGCGTCATGCCCGGCGCGCGCAGGTTGAGGATCGTGGTGATGATGTTGATCGACCCCATGATCGACGAAGCGCCGAGCAGGTGGATTGCCAGGATCGTCATGTCGACACCGATTCCGCCCTGGGTGACGAGCGGCGGATAAAGCGTCCACCCGGAAGCGGCCGCACCGCCCGGGACGAAGAACGTCGCAAACAACAGGATTGCCGCCGGGATCATGATCCAGAAGCTCCAGTTGTTCAGGCGCGGGAACGCCATGTCCGCCGCACCGATTTGCATCGGGATCAACCAGTTGGCAAAGCCGACAAAGGCCGGCATGACCGCACCGAAAATCATCACCAGCGCATGAACCGTGGTCAGCGAATTGAAAAACTCGGGCTGAACGACCTGCAATCCCGGCTGGAACAGTTCCCAGCGGATCAACAGGGCCATTGCGCCACCGACAAAGAACATCAGGAAGGCGAACCACAGGTACATGCTGCCGATGTCCTTGTGGTTGGTCGTGGTGAAAATGCGCGTCCACGGACCCGGGCCGTGGTCATGATCGTGGTCGTGTCCGTGTGCGGTTGCGTTCGCCATTTGCTGTCTCCAGAATCTCGGGGTGTTGCTCGCGTTGTGGGCAGCCGCGCTACTTGCGCGCAGCCTTGATGTCCGCGGGTTGCACGACGGTGCCCGTCGCATTGCCAAACGCGTTCTTGGTGTAGGTGATGACCGCGGCCAGGTCCGTATTGGACAACTGGGCAAATGGCTGCATCGCGGTGCCGGGGCGCCCGTTCAGCAGTACGCCGATCTGCTTGTCCGCCGACGCGAGGACGACCTTCGATCCGGCCAGCGGCGGGAAGGCCGGAGGCGTTCCCTTGCCATTGGCCTGGTGGCACGCCACGCAGTTGCCGGCGTAGACCTTCTCCCCCATGGCCTTCAATTCGTCGAGCGCATATTTCTTCGAAAGGTCTTCGGCAGGCGCGGCGGCGGCGGCCGGTGCAGCTGCAGGCGCGGCCCACTTCGCCTTGGCCTCGGCGACCCACTTGGCGTAATCGGCTTCCGACTTGACGACGACGGTGATCGGCATGTAGCCATGCAGTTTCCCGCAGATCTGGCTGCATTGGCCCTTGAACACCCCGACCTTTTCGGCCTTGAACCAGGCGTCCTTGATGAACCCCGGGATCCCGTACTGGTTGATGCCGAGCTGCGGAACATACCAGCCGTGAATGACGTCTGCCGAAGTGATCAGCAGCCGCACGCGCTTGTTGACCGGGACAACCATCTCGTTGTCGACCTCGAGCAGGTAGTCCGGTCCTTTCGTTTCGGTAGCCGGGATGCCCGGCTGGCCGATTTGCGACCACGGCGTCTTCAGGTTGGAATAGAAGCCGAAATCGTCTGCACTGTAATCGTAGCGCCAGCCCCACTGGAATGCGGTCACCTTGATCGTCACATCCGGGTTGGAGGAATCCTTCATGTCCAGCACCGCCTTGGCCGCAGGAACGGCAATGGCAATCAGGATGATGAACGGAATGATCGTCCAGATGACTTCAATGAGGGTGCTCTCGTGGAAATTGACATCCGCTTGCGCACCTTTCGATTTCCGGAACTTGAAGATCGAATAGAACATCGCGCCGAAGACGATGACAAAGATGACCACGCAGATCCACAGGATGTACATGTGCAGCCCGTAGATTTGCGCGGAAACCGGCGTTGCCGGAGGCGGGATGTTGACGTCGTAGGTTGCCCAGGCCGGCAGGGCCACGCCGATGAACAGCCCGACGGCCGCCAGCAGCACGCGAATCACGGGGTTGCGATATTGGTTCATGCTGTTTGTTCCACCCATCTGATGTTGGAGCGCCGGATCGGGTCCGCGCCGTTATTGTCCTGAATCAATACTGACTGGGGCAGTGCAGATATCCTGTTGCTGCGGGAAAGGGTCTGCCAATTTCCCGCCGCATTGGTTCCAACCCGGGAACATCGCGCGACGCTCAAGTACAACCAATCCCCCCGCCCGGCCGCTCCGCAATTCCTGCGGCTTCCCATTCGGCGCCAGCGTTGGCAGTTTGCCGCGCCAAAATCCGCCCCTCCCAAGGAACCGCAAGCACCTTCGTGGCCTGCCCAAGGCGTGGGCAAGCGCGCATTTTATCGCACCGGCAGAAGCACTGGCAAGAAAGTCGATTTATGGACCACGCACCGGCCCGGTCAAGCCAGCGGCGTTCCGTCGTTCCCGTCCGGCTCCGTGCGCGGGCCCG
>DASUDU010000009.1:0-6428 GCA_036275435.1 Usitatibacteraceae bacterium
GGCACGCCGCTGACTTCCGCCGACGTGGTGTTCTCCATCGAGCGCATTCGCCACCCGTACTCGCAGTTCAAGGCTGTTGCGCTGGGATTTGGGGAAATCAAGGCCATCGACGAACACACGATCGAGCTCGCCACCGAGCAACCGCTGCCGACGCTGCTCAACCAATTGGCGATCCTGCCGATCATGAGCCGCGCGTGGTCGCACAAGCACAAGGTCGAGGTGCCGGCCAACTACGCCGGCGGCAAGGAGCACCACGCCACGCGCCATGCCAACGGCACCGGCCCGTACCGGCTGGTCTCCTACGAATCCGGCGGCAAAGTGGTGTTCGCCGAGCACGCCGGCTGGTGGGGCCGGCGCGAGGGCAACGTCACCGAGGCCACCTACCTGCCAATCAAGTCCAACGCCACGCGCATGGCCGCGCTGATCTCCGGCGAGGTCGACCTGCTCACCGACCCGCCGATCCAGGACCTCGAGCGGCTCAAGGGCGCCGCGAACGTCAGGCTGCTGCCGATTCCCGAAGCGCGCGTGATCTTCCTTAGCTTCGATGTAGCGCGCGACGAACTGAAGTACGCGAACGTCAAGGGCCGCAACCCGTTCAAGGACCGCCGCGTGCGCGAGGCGGTGCGGCTGGCAATCGACACCCGGGCGATCGAGCAGAAGGTCATGCGCGGCCACGCGCGCGCCATCGGCTCACTGATCACCGAGGGCATCACCGGCTATTCGGCGCGCGCCGCCGTGCCGCACCGTGCCGACCCGGCCCGCGCGAAGCAACTGCTGGCCGAAGCCGGCTACGCGAACGGCTTTGCCGTCACGCTCGACTGCACCAACGACCGCTATATCCTCGACGAGCAACTGTGCGCCGCGGTGGCAGGGATGATCACGCGCATCGGCATCACAACGACGCCGAACCCGAAACCCAAGGCAATCTTCTTCCAGAAGACCGACGTCACCAACCGCGACACCAGCCTGTTCATCTACGGCGCCTTCCCGACCACGGTCGATGCGCAGACCATCCTTGATTCCTACGCGCACACGTTTGCCGGCGCGCGCGGCGACTTCAACACGGCCGGCTATTCGAGCGCGAAGATGGACGCGCTGCTCGATGCTTCCCTCGTGGAAATGGACCCGGTCAAGCGCGACCAATTGATCGAACAGGCATTGCTGCTCAACAACGAAGAAGCGATCTACATCCCGCTGCACCAGCAACGACCGTCGTGGGCGATGCGAAAGAACATCCAGACGCCGGCACGGCTGGACAACAACTTGAATTTGCGCTGGGTCGTGGTGAAATAGCGAGCAGCGCGGCCGGCCGGGCACCGCAGGCACGGCCCGCGTTGTTTCCCGCATGTGTGGAGATTTCCATGGCCCAGACCAAGACCAAGCCCACCGGTGCAAGCGTCGATGCCTACCTCGCCTCCAGGGCCAGTCCCGCGCAGCTGGCCGACTGCAAAACCATCATTGCCATGTGCAAGCGGATCACGCGGCAACAGCCCTACATGTGGGGCCCGAGCATCGTCGGTTTTGGCACCTACACCTACCGCTACGAGAGCGGTCACTCCGGCGATGCGCCGGTTGCCGGCTTCGCAATCCGCGGCAGGGAGATCGTCGTCTATCTCGGCGTCGACGATCCCGGGCAGGCCGGGCTCCTGGCCCGCCTCGGGAAACACCGGATGGGCAAGTCCTGCCTGTATATCAAGCGCCTGGCGGATCTTGATTTGGACGTGCTCGAGGCGCTGGTCGCCCTGTCGGTTTCCGAGGTCAGGCGCCGCTATGGCCGGCCCTCGCGCGGCGTCGCGCGCGACAGGCGGTGAGTCGCAACGTTACCGATAGGTTTCGCGGTCCGCCCCCTGCTCCACCAACAACATTGCGAGGCTCCATGGGCAACCCGGTCTATGCATTGAACCTGTTCAATATCGCGAATCGCGAGGAATACCTGGCCTATTCGCGCCGGTCCGCGCAGGCGGTGCAGGCGCACGGCGGCCGGGTTGTTGCGCTCGGGCGGTTCCGCGAGGCCGCGGAAGGCGAGCTCGCGCCGCGCACGGTGCTGATTGTCGTGGAATGGTCGTCGAAAGACGCGTTCGACGGCTATTGCAACGATCCGGCCCTGGCCGACCTGCACCCGCACCGCGTCAACGGCACGCGCGACTACATCTGGCACCTGTTCGACAAGCTCGAAGACCTCCGGCCGCTGTTGAAGGATGTCGCGTGACGGTCGGATCGGCGTGCGCGCCATCGGGGAAACCGGACAGTTGTCGAGGGGCCAATATTCGCGTTCGTTGCAATCGTCTGGTTCCTGCAGATTCGCCGAACTGAATCCGGCTGCGGGTGTCTGATGCCGCGTCGTGCTATCGTTTCCAACCCCTTTCATTTCCCGCAACCGGAGTTACCCCACCATGAACAAAATTGCCATCATCATCGGCAGCACCCGCCCCGGCCGCAAGGCCGAGGCCGTCGCGCGCTGGGTCCTTGACATCGCCGCACGGCGCAACGACGCCCAATACGAACTGGTCGACATCCAGGATTTCAACCTGCCGCTGCTCGACGAGCCGATGCCGCCCGCGTATGGCCAGTACAGCCATGCACACACCAAGGCGTGGGCGGCCAAGATCGCCGAATTCGACGGCTACGTGTTCGTCACGCCCGAATACAACCACGCGCCGTCCGGCGCCTTGAAGAACGCCATCGATTACCTGTACCGCGAATGGAACAACAAGGCCGCAGGCTTCGTCGGCTACGGCAGTGCCGGCGGCACGCGCGCGGTCGAGCAGCTGCGGCTGGTGATGGGCGAACTGATGGTCGCCGACGTGCGCGCGCAGGTCGCGCTGTCGCTGTTCACCGATTTCGAGAACTTCACCACCTTCAAGCCCGCGCCCAATCACGAAAAATCGGTGAACACCCTGCTCGACCAGGTGGTGGCGTGGAGCGGCGCCATGAAGTCCCTGCGCGGCTAGCGACGCGGCGGTTGGGGCATCGGTCCCTGATGTAATCGCGGCACGAGTGGCCTGAAAACGCAAGGACTGGCGGGCGTTTCCGGCCGTTTTCGCCCGGAAACGCCCGCCAGGCGTGGTGTTTTGCCCCGTTGTGCCGCGAAAGAAACCGCGCCGCGACCCCTCATCCGAACGGCCGCACCCCAATCCACTTGGCGTGCAGGTAGAAGGCGAACACCAGCCATACGCCCGTGCCCGCAACCACGGCGATCGTGGTGCGCACGGCGCCCTTCGAGACATAGATCCTGCCGCTGTCGAAATCGCGCTGCCGCGCCGCGCGGTGGCACAGCGCCGCCCACAGCAGGAATCCGCCGAACAACAGCAGATCGGCGAGGTTGCCGTTGGCGAGCAGGTGTCCCGCGGCCCAGATCTGCGTGCCGATCAGCATCGGGTGCTTCAGCCGCGCCTGCAACGCATTGCCGGGCACGTAGGCGGCAACCACCAGGATGATGGCCGGCAGAGTGAGCAGCGCGGCCAGGTGCCGGGTCCACGCCGGCGGGACCCATAGCACCGCCGGAGCGGCGCGCGCGGCACCATAGCCATAGACGATCATCGCAAAGCCGAGGATCGACAAGAGCGCGTACACCGTCTTCCAGAGCAGTTCGCCGCGCTCGGCGATGAAGCGCGCGCGCAGCGGATCGGCGACGATGCGCACCGAATGGACGCCCAGAAACACGATCAGGCCGGCGATGAGCAGCAACATGGAATGCCCCTGCGTTGGACGGGAGACGCTGCCAGTTTGCCTGAAAGCGCACGCGGTATCGATTTCCGTGCCCGCCGGTGTCGCCGCGCGAGCGCCCGGCAAATTCCGCGTGTAAGCGCGGCGTGCCTTGTCTACACTGCATCGGACTCGCGGACATCCTGGTGCGTGGGCAAACAGCGGAGGGCATTGCCATGCGACCGATTCTCATCGCCTTGGGGTTCCTGCTGGGCGGCTGCGTGAGCATCGGCGCGCCGCCGATCAGCGAATCCAGCGCCGCACGGGTGCAGGAACTGGCCGAGCGCGGCAACGCCGAGGCGCAGTACCACCTCGGGATGTTCTTCAACAATGGCATGGCGGGCAAGGAGCAGGATCCGCGGCGCGCCTTTGCCTGGTTCCAGCGCGCCGCGCAGGGCGGCGATGCGCTCGGCGCGTACAAGGTCGGCTGCTATTACGCGGCGCAGTTTCCCGGCGCGGTGCCTTTCGACGAGGCCAAGGCGCTCGAATTCAAACTGGTCGCTGCCCAGGCCGGTTACGCAAACGCACAGCAAGAAGTCGGCGCGCACTATTACCGGCATGGCGACTTCGCCAACGCCGAGCACTGGTGGAAGTTGGCCGGCGCGCAGGGCGAAACCGGCGCGTTGTTCGCGTTGTCGTCGCTCTACCTGCGCGGCGACGGCGGCAAGGCCGATGCGAAGCTGGCGTATGCCTACTACAAGCTCGGCGACCGCCGCTGGCGCGCGCTGATGAAACGCGACACGCCGCGCATCACGCAGATCAGCCTCGACTACCTGGCCGAGGGATTGAGCGCCGAGGACCGGCGATCGGCCGATGCGTTCGCCGAGCAATTCCCGGCTGCACCGACGCCGCTGACGCTCGATGCACGCAACTCGCGCCGCCGCATTGAGGCGCTCATTGCCGCGGCCGGTGACGCACGGCGCTGAGCAATCCGGCCTGCGGCGTTTGCGCCACAGCGGCGAGGCTATCGCGTTCGCGCTTGATATTGGTCAAATCGGCATGGTCGCCATTGTCTAGACTCAATTGGCGCCAACGGGATTCCATGCGATCGAAGCTGATCTGCATCATGAAATGGACCCGCTGGCCGGGAAGTTGTCTTTCATTGGAGTGGTCGCCGGGAAACGCGCGGCTGCGTCAATCCGGGGGTTTTCCGCGACGCTGGATCGGTTGAGGGGGGCTCCCGTGGCAGCGAACGCCCCTCGGCGACGCTCGGCGACGCGGGGGCTGCCATGTCCGAGTTCGAGATCGTCAGGCGCGCTGACTTTTCCGATGTCACGTACCTGCTCGAGGTCCATCATCCGCTGATGGCCAAGGCGGCCCGGCCAGGCCAGTTCGTCATCGTCATGGAGCATGAGCACGGCGAGCGCATCCCGCTCACCATCGCCGACTTCGACCGCGATCACGGCACCATCACGCTGGTCATCCAGGCGGTCGGCAAGACCACCCGCGAAATGCAGCAACGCTGCAAGCAGGGCACGCGACTGCACGCCATGGTCGGGCCGATGGGCATTCCCAGCCACATCGGTGCGGCGAAAAAGGTGGTTTGCGTCGGCGGCGGCCTCGGCGTCGCGCCGATCTACCCGCAGGCGCGCGCCTACAAGGAAAGCGGTGCCTACGTCATCGGCGTGCTCGGCTTTCGCAACCAGGGCCTGATGTTCTGGGAGGACAAGTTCCGCGAATGCTGCGACGAGCTCATCGTCTGCACCGATGACGGCTCGGCTGGCATCAAGGGCCTGGTCACCGAGGGCATCAAGCAGGCCGTGGCGAAGCACGACGACATCGACGAGGTGGTGGCGATCGGCCCGCCGATCATGATGAAGGGCTGTGCGGAAGCCACCCGGCCGCACGGCATCAAGACCATGGTCAGCTTGAACCCGGTGATGGTCGACGGCACCGGCATGTGCGGCGGCTGCCGCGTCAAGATCGGCGAGCAGGTCAAGTTCGCCTGCGTCGACGGTCCGGACTTCGACGGGCACCAGGTGGACTTCGACGACCTGATGGCGCGCTTGAAACGCTATCGCCCCACCGAGCAGGCCGCGCTGGCAGCCTGGGAAGAAAGCTGCCGCATCCGCGGCGGTGCCGGCCACGAGCATTGATTGACGGAGTTCGCCATGGCGAAGAAGAAAACCATCCGCACCATCCCGCAGGCGCGCACGCCGATGCCCGAGCAGGCGCCCGAGGCGCGCATCGGCAATTTCGAGGAAGTGGCGATGGGTTACCGCATGGAGGACGCGCTGGTCGAAGCCGAACGCTGCCTCGATTGCGCCGACCAGCCCTGCGTGCGCGGCTGTCCCGTGGGCATCGACATCCCGGGGTTCATCCTCAAGATCGCCGGCAAGAACTTCCACGGTGCCTACGACGTCATCACCGACACCAACCTGCTGCCTTCGGTGTGCGGCCGCGTCTGCCCGCAGGAAAACCAGTGCGAGGGCGTGTGCACGGTCGGCGACACGCTGGAACCCGTGGCGATCGGCCGGCTGGAGCGCTTCGTCGGCGACATGGCCATCGCCGAGGGCTGGGCCAACATCCCGTACATCGAGCCGAACGGGTACAAGGTCGGCATCGTCGGCTCGGGCCCGGCCGGCATGGCCTGCGCGGCGGACATGGCCAAGGCCGGCTGCGAGGTCGTCGTCTACGAGGCCTTCCATGAGCCGGGCGGGGTGTTGAAGTACGGCATCCCGGATTTCCGCCTGCCCAACCCGGTGGTCGACGTGGAAATCGAC
>DASUDU010000010.1:0-5360 GCA_036275435.1 Usitatibacteraceae bacterium
CGCTGGCCACATCCCCATTTGTTGCGCCACCAACGGCGCGAAGGACACCATCATGATGCGCGTGTTGCAGTTGCTGATTGTCCTGTTGCTGGGCGGATGTGCCAGCGTTGCCCCGGGTGATTACGCGGCCGAGCAGCCGAAGCTCGACCTGCGCGGGTATTTCAACGGCAAGGTCGATGGCTGGGGCATGGTGCAGGATCGCAACGGCCGGGTGTTGCGCCGCATGGTGGTCGAAATCGATTGCCGTTGGAACGGCGACGAAGGCGTGCTTGACGAGTCCTTCCGCTGGTCCGACGGCAAGACCGAGAAACGCGTCTGGACGATCCGCAAGGACGGTGATCGCTACGTCGGCACTGCGGGTGATGTGGTCGGAAGCGCCTCGGGCGTCGCCGCGGGAAATGCGTTGCAATGGCGCTACACGCTCAAGCTGCCGGCCGAGCTGGGCGGCTACGAAATGACCATGGATGACTGGATGTGGCTGATCGACGAGCGCACGCTGGCCAACCGCACGACGATGTCGAAATTCGGCGTCGAGTTCGCGCAAATCAGCATCTTTTTTCGCAAGCGCTGACCGGCATGATCTGCAACCGGCCGGCTCACGGTCGCCATCGCGCGCCGATCGCCCATACCCGATCCCACGGGGCGCTTCTGAAAACCGTCGCGAGCGGGCGAAGTTCGCGTCGAGGAGCGGACACGTACCCAATGTACGGCGAGCACCGGAGACGCGAATTTCGCCCGCGCAGTAGATTTTCAGAAGTGCCCCATGACGAAACTCCTTGTCTGGCGCGGAGTTTCGGGCGATTTGCCGCGCAACGCCTCGCTGGTTCTTGTGTTTTCTTCCGGGCTGCGACGGCCGCGCCGCAAGCAGGCCCATTGAACGGACCTTGAAAGACTCCCATGGCACTCAACACACCCATCAAGAACTGGCCGGCGCAGCGCGTCTGGATCATCGGCGCGTCGACCGGCATCGGCGCGGCGCTGGCCGAACTGCTTCACGCCCGTGGCGCGCGCGTGGCGCTGTCGGCGCGCAGCCGCGACAAGCTCGATGCGCTGGCCGCGCGGCTGGGCGAACGCGCGCTGGCCCTGCCGCTCGACATCACTGACCTCGAGTCGCTACGTGCCGCCGACACCGCGCTGGGCGGGCGCTGGGGCGGCTATGACTTGGTCGTGTTCATGGCCGGGGACTACGTGGCGATGCGCGCCTGGGAAATCGACCTGGCGGTTGCGCGGCGCATGGTCGCGACCAATTGGGAAGGAATCCTCAATGGTCTGTCGCTGGTGATTCCGCGGTTCCTCGCGGCAAAGGCCGGCAATATTGCGCTGGTTTCCAGCGTCGCCGGCTATCGCGGTCTGCCCAAGGCGCTGGTCTATGGCCCGACCAAGGCGGCGCTGATCAACCTGGCCGAAACGCTGTACATCGACCTCAAGCCGAAGGGCATCGATGTGTGCGTCATCAACCCCGGATTCGTCAAGACCCCGCTCACCGCCAACAACGATTTCGAAATGCCGTACCTGATTTCGCCCGAGGAGGCGGCGCGCGAAATCGTCGCCGGGCTGGAAAAAGGCGAGTTTGAAATCCACTTCCCGAAGGCATTCACGCGCATGCTCAAGTTCCTGCGGCACCTGTCCTACCCGCTCTATTTCAAGGCGGTCAACCGGCTGGCGCGGCCATGAGCAGCGAACGGCTGCAGCGTGTGGTGCGCTACTGGGAGACACTCGATCTGGCCGCGGTCGAGCGCATCGGCGAGGTGTATGCCGAATCCGCGAGCTTCCGCGACCCGTTCAACGACGTGCAGGGAATCGACCGGTTGCGCCCGATTTTCGCCGACATGTTCGAGCGCCTGATCGAGCCGCGCTTCATCATCCGCGAAACCCTGGAACAGGGCGATGCCGCCTTCCTCGTCTGGGACTTCACCTTCCGCGTGCGCGCCCTCGAACCGTCGCGCCTGAGGACCATCCACGGCGGCACGCACCTGAAGTTCGCGCCGGACGGGCGCGTGGCCATGCACCGCGACTACTGGGACGCAGCCGGGGAACTGTATGAGCAGTTGCCGCTGGTCGGCACGCTGATGCGCTACCTGAAGCGGCGCATGGGCTGAGCGGATCGCGCACGGCGCCTACTGGCGCTGCAGCACGTACAGGTAGCCGGGAATCGGCGCGTTGGCCTCGGTGCGGATCGGCGTGGCTTTGCGTGTTTCCAGCGCGAAGCCGTGGTTGCCGGCGAGGCGCTCGATGTAGTGGCGCGCATGGGCATAGCGCCCGGTAGGCTGTAGTTCGAAGTCGGCGCCAAGCTCCTCCGGGGTCTCAGTTGACAGGGCCAGCCGGCCGCCGCGTTCGAGGCCATGCGCGGCCGCGCTGAACAAGGGCTCAAGGTCCCCCAAGTAGACCAGCACGTCTGTGGCGGCGATCAGGTCGAACGGGCCGGCAGCGTCGAGGAAGCCGACCGCGTCGGCTTTGTGCAACTCGTCGTAGATGCCGCGCTCACGGGCCTTTGCCAGCATGGCTTCGGACAGGTCGACGCCGACCAGTTGCCGGCTGTAGCGGCGCACCTCGACGCCGAACAGGCCAGTTCCGCAGCCGAGGTCGACGACACGCCACGCGCCGTCCTGCGCATGCGGCGCGAGCGTCTCCATGAGCAGCGTGGGGATGCGGTAGCCCAGTTGCCCGACCAGGTGCTGGTCGAAGCTGGCCGCCATGCCGTCAAACACCTTGGCGACCACTGCCGCGGGCATTTGCGGCGGATTCTCGGCGCGATAGAACGCGGCCTTGAAGCGCGCGGTTTCGTGCTGCGGGTCGACCGCGAGTGCTGCCTCGATCGCGGCCAGGGCCTCGGCACGCAGCCCGGAGGTGAAGTAGTTCTCCGCCAGGTCGAGGCGCGCGTCGACGAATGTCGGGTCGGCCTCGACCGCCGCAAGGAACTGGCTGCGCGCCTCGTCGGGCCGGCCGTGTCGTTGTGCCAGCAGGCCCAGTGCGTGCAGCGCCTGCGCCATGCCGGGACGGTAGGCAAGGGCGCGCTGGTAGCATTCCTGCGCGGCACGCGCATCCTCGAGTTGCAGTAGCGTGTTTCCCAGGTTCAGCCAGGCCTCGGGAAAGGCCGCATGCTGCATCAGCGCCGCCTCGAAGGCGCGCCGCGCGGCGGTCCACTCGCGCTTCTTTTGCAGGATCACGCCCAGGTTGTAATGCGCCACCGGCGCCTGCGGCGCGTAGCGCAACGCCTCGCGGTACAAGGCCTCGGCCTCGTCGAGGTTGCCCAGACTGTCGTTGATGGCGCCAAGCTGCACCAGCAGCCGCGGGTTGCGGCGGTCGATCTGGCGGGCACGGCCGAAGTGCGCGCGCGCCTCGTCGAGCCTGCCGCCGCGCTGGGTGATGAAGCCGAGCCAGTTGTGCACCGGCAATTGCCGGTGCGGCTCGACCAGCGTCGCCAGGAAGTTCGTGCAGAATGCCTCGGCGCCGGCAAAATCGCCGGTCTCGTACAGAAAGGCGATCTGGTTCAGCGCGCCCTGGTCGCGCGCATCGACGGCGCCACTGCTCACAGCTTCGACGGGTCGATGATCTCGAACACCTTGACCACGCCCGACACGCCGCTGGTGTTGCGCGCGATCTCGGCCGCGGCCTCGGCTTCCTCGCGCGAGACCAGGCCCATCAGGTAGACCGTGCCGCGCTCGGTGACCACCTTGACGTGGTTGGTCGCAAACGTCTTGTTGCCGATGAAGCGCGTCTTGACGCTGGCCGTGGTCAGCGTGTCGCTGCTGCGCGCGACCAGCGCCGAATTGCCGGCAACGTTCAATTCGTTGTGCACCGCCTTCACACTGGGAATCTTCGCCATGGACACGCCGATGTCCTGCTTGACCTTGTCACTGGGCACTTCGCCGGTCAGCAGCAGGCTCAGATTGAAACTGGTGACGTTGACGTGCGCGTCCTTGAAGTTCTCGAGCTGCAGCTTGCGCGCCTTCCACTCGATGTTTTCGTCTTCGACCTGGATGCCGATCGGCCTGCGGTCGTTGACTGCCAGCGCTGCAGCGCCGACGCCGGTTGCGGCCAGGCCGACGCATCCTTGCAGGAGCGCCGCCGCGGCGAGGAAGAGGATAGCCAGGGCAGGTTTGAGCATTCGCATCAGCGTTCTCCAAAAAGCAGGTTGTCGATACCGTCGCACAGGCAGTGCAGGGTCAGCAGGTGCACTTCCTGGATGCGCGCGGTGGTGGGCGATTCGACGTTGAGCAGCACGTCGCCTTCGCGCAGCAGGCCGGCGATGCGGCCGCCGTCGCGGCCGGTCATGGCCACAACGGCAAGTCCCTTGTCGTGCGCGGCCTCGATCGCCGCGATGATGTTTTTCGAGTTGCCGCTGGTGGAAATGGCAAACAGCACGTCGCCGCCCTTGCCCAGCCCGCGCACCTGCTTGGCAAAGACGACGTCGAACGAATAGTCGTTGGCGATGGCGGTCAGGATCGAGCTGTCGGTGGTCAGCGCAATGGCCGCCAGCTCCTCGCGCTCGCGTTCGAAGCGTCCGACCAGTTCGGCGGCGAAGTGCTGGGCGTCGCCGGCCGACCCGCCATTGCCGCAGGCGAGGATCTTGCCGCCGGCACGCAGGCGCGCGGCCATCAGTTCGGTCGCTGCCGCGATCGGCGCGGCCAGGGTTTCGCGGGCGCGCCCTTTGGTGTCGATGCTGTCCTGGAAATGCCGGCGAATGCGTTGTTCGAGGTTCATGGCGCTATTGTACGGCCCCGGCGCCGGGCTGCCGCACCCGCAATCACGCCGTGAAGGCGCCCTGGATCCACTGCACCGACCCCGGATCCAGCGCATCGAACAGCAGCACATCGAAGCGGCAGGCCGGCAGCTCGCGCCGCCCGGCCAGGTAGTGCTGCGCCGCCGCGACAATGCGTGCCTGCTTGGCCGGCGTGATGCTGGCTGCCGCGCCGCCGAAGTCGTGCCCGGCCCGCGCGGTGCGCAACCGCACCTCGACGAACACCAGCGTGTTGCGCTCGCGCGCCACGAGGTCGATCTCACCCATGCGGCAGCGGTAATTGCGCTCGATGATCTTCAGCCCGCGGCACTTGAGAAAATCGCCGGCCAGCTGCTCGGCGCGCTGCCCGCGCGCGGCGTGGCCGTCCGCTTGCGCGCTCCGGCTGCCGCCAATGGGGCGACCGAACGGTGTCATTCGCCGGTTCCGCGCAGGCTGATGCGCCCGTCGCGCAACTCCACCGCGCTCAACGTGCGAACGAACTGCCGGCCGTCCAGCGTGATCTTGCCGGTGACCCCATCGAGCGGCGCGACCTCGCGCGGCTTGCCCGCCTTGAGCACCTGCTGGGTCAGCCGCCAGGCGTCGATCCCCAGGGCATACAACCGCTCGTAATCGATCGGCA
>DASUDU010000011.1:0-8447 GCA_036275435.1 Usitatibacteraceae bacterium
ATTGGGCTGGATCAGCCATTGTCTTCCATCGTCGCACCTGCGACGCGAAAAATCATATCGAAGGAATTCTTCATGAAAAGAGCATTCATCGCCATACTCACCCTTTTTGTCGCGGCGCTGCCGCTGCAGGCCGCTCCCAAATCCGAAAAATCCCTGTACGACCGGCTCGGCGGCGTTTACGCCATTGCTGCAGTCATGGATCATTTCAGCGATGCGGTCGTACAAAACCCGATCGTCGGAAAGACATCAAAGAACCCCGCCCTCAGGGACTGGCACACAAAAAGCCTGGCCCGTTTGCCAGGCCTCAAGTTCGAGCGGACGCTCTGGGTTTGCGAGATCACGGGCGGCCCCTTCAAGTTCTCGGCAACAAAGCCGGGCAAGGCCCACATGGGCCTGGAAGAGGCACATCGCAACCTGAAAATTTCTTCGGCCGAATTCGACGAGGTCGCGGCCGAATTGGGGCGCAGCCTCGACTATGCAAAAGTCCCGGCGCTTGAGAAAGGCGAAGTCCTCGCCGCATTCGCGGCACACAAGAAAGAAGTCACTGCAGGCAACAAGGACAAGTAAGTCGCTGGAAAGAGGCCGGCCGGTGATGCAACGCATCGTTGCCGGCACCGGCCGCTACCGGGCATCATCCGGCGGGATCTCAAGCATCCCGTCCGCATCGACCCCGATCGCGATGTTGGCAGGTGCGACAACGCCAGCGCCTGATGCCGCTGCAACGCGGAAGGAGTCCGTGAACCTGCATTGACGAAATCCCGGCGCCAAGTCTTGCGACCGAACATGAGGTATGCGAGGCTTGCAATCACAACGGGCAATGCGCCCTGTTTGCAAGGAGATCCCGATGAAGGCTACCGCCGCACTTGTCGCCGCCGCCCTTTCCGTTGTCAACCTGTCGGCACGCGCGAATGACAACGAGGCCATTGCCAAGGCGCAAGCCGCCGCCACCAAATGGCTGGCGCAGATCGACGGCACCAGGTACGGACCGAGTTGGGACGAGGCCGCGGCGCTGTTCAAGGCCGCCGTGACCAAGTCCGACTGGGAAAAATCCATGGCCGCGGTGCGCGCGCCGCTTGGCGCGCTGAAGGTGCGCACGCTGAAGTCGGGCAATTTCATGCGCACCCTGCCCGGCGCACCGGACGGCGCCTATGTCGTCATCCAGTACGAGACCACGTTTGCCAACAAGGCGTCCGCGGTCGAGACCGTCACGCCGATGCTGGACAAGGACGGCGCATGGCGGATCTCGGGCTATTACATCCGCTAGGCGGGCCGGTGCTTTGATTGCGTCACCGGATAGCGCGCCGCGCGCCGCCCAATCGGCTGCCGGCCGTGCTGCGCGCACCGGTTCAGCCCTGCACATCCGGCCCTGCACCCTTGCGCTGCTCTTGGCGCTAGCCTCGGTCGAGGCCCGGGCGGCAGATCCGTGCACGCTCGACACAGCGAGGTTCCTCCAGGACGCGAGGAAGATGGCCTCCGCGCGGCCGGGTGCCCGGCTCGACCCGCGCAGTTTCGCCGTTTCCTGGCAGGACCGCGCATTCGGCCGGGTTACGGTCAGCATCGGTGGGTGTTACCACTATTCGCTGCGGGTCAGCGCGGTACGTGCACTGCCGGCGCGGCCGGACGATGCGGAGCTGTTGGCATTCGCGGCCCGGCTGGTCGAGGCTCATTGGCCCAAGCCGTACGCAACAACGGTTGCCGCGGCGCTGCGCCACCAGGCGCCGGCCGTAGAGGTCCATGCCGACCGCGCGCTTCACCGCATCGCGGTCGACGGTTTCGATGAGGTGACCGTAGAATCCTCCCATCAACAGGGCAAGGCAACCGTGTCGGTCTTGGCGCGGATTCCGACTTGAACGTCCCGCTTTCCCGCCTCGTGCAACCGACCCTATCCATGCCCGGTCCGGACCACCCCCGATTTCACACCTGAACGCCGCGCCATGACGCCTCCCTCTGCGCTCCAACGCGTGCAATCGAGTTTTGCCGCCCAGGGCCTGATGCAAACGCTCGGCGCGCGGCTGCTGCATGCCACCGAGGGCGAGGTGCAAATTGTCCTGCCCTTCAGCCCGGCGCTGTCGCAGCAGCGCGGCTTTGTGCATGCCGGCGCCATCACCAGCGTCGTCGACAGTGCCTGCGGCTACGCGGCGCTGACCGTCGCGCCGCCCGATTGCGAGGTGGTCACCATCGAATTCAAGGTCAATTTCCTGCGGCCGGCCATTGGGCAGGAGTTCCTCGCCACCGGCCGCGTGCAATCGGCCGGACGGCAGGTCACCGTCTGCACTGGGGAGGTCACGGCCGTTGCCGACGGCATGCGCAAAGTGGTTGCGCTGATGCAGGCCACGATCATGAATGTGCGCCACGAGGCTTGAGCGGCGCGGCTTCCAACTTCGCCCGGGCGGCTAGAATTGGCGCTTTGCCATCGCCGCCAGCCACCATGCCTACCCAGTCCGAAATCGTCGCCTTCCTCGCCGCCGAGTTCCCGCAGACCAAGTGCACGGTCGAGTCGGTCAGCCACCGCGCCGCCACGGTGCGCCACGAGGTCGGTGTCAACGAACTGCGGCCGGGCGGGACGGTCTCCGGCCCGGTGCTGATGACGGTGGCCGACGTGGCGCTGTACGTGGCGATCCTCGGCGAGATCGGCATCGTGCCACTCACCGTCACCACCAGCCTTTCCATCAACTTCCTGAGGAAGCCCGAGGCCGGGCGCGCCATCATCGGCGTGTGCAAGCTGATGAAAGTCGGCCGGTCGCTGGCGGTGGGCGAAGTCGCGCTGTATTCGGAAGGCGTCGAAGACATGGTCGCGCATGTCGTCGGCACCTATTCGATTCCGCGCAATGCGGCGCGCTGACCTGCCCGTTCAAGTGCCATGATCCTGCGCGACCTCGGCCCCGATGACGCGGCGGAGATCACGCTGGTCGCGCGGCGCATGCGCGATACGCTCATCGAGGTCGAGGGCGCCGAACGCGGCGCGACGCTCTACACGCTCGAGTGGCTGGAGCAGCGGGTGCGTTGGCATCTGGATCGGCGCCACACGACCGGCCGCGTCGTCGTTACCCTCGACGACCGGGGGGAGATCGTCGGACACAGCATCTTTCGCATCGAGGGAAGGGACGCGGGGCCGTATGGACTCATCTCCACCACCTATGTGGTTCCGGCCGCGCGGCGCGGCGGCTGCGCGGTGGCCTTGCTGCAGGCGGCCGAAGCGTGGTTTGTCGAGCAAGGCATCTCGCACTGCTGCACGTGGACCTCGTCGACCAACGTGCCGCTGATCCGCCTCTACACGCGCGCCGGCTATGCCGAAACCGAGCGCGGCCCCAACGACCTGACAGATACCATCATGGTGCGCTTGTCCCGGCAGCTGCCGGTTGCAAAGGGCCGATGAACGCATTGCCTGGTCACTGCACGGCGTTGCGAGGGGAATTGCCATGACGCCCGCTGATCGCGAAGCGGCCAATGGCCGCTCGCTGCGCCCGGTCTGGATCAGCGGCCTGACGGCGCTGGCGCTGTTTGCAAGCATCGCCGCCTGGCTTTCACCGCTGGAACCGGGCGTGTTGGTGCTGCAGATGGCGTGGACGCCGCAGGCGTTCGGCAACGTCGTCCACGCATGGCCTGCCGAGCACCTCGCGCGCTACCGCGCCCATCTGCCGTTCGACATGCTGCTGCTGGCCGCATACGCGGCTTTCGGCCATCTGCTGGTTTCGCGCACCGCGCTGTTCGACGGCCTGCCGGCCCGGCTCGTCCGCGATGCGCGATGGATGCTGCCGCTGGCCGCACTGTGCGACGCGACCGAAAACGCCTTTCATGCCTGGCTCACCGAGGTGCCGCGCTTCGGCGTGGCGCACTGCTACGCCGCCTCGGCGCTGGCGTCCATGGCCAAGTGGTTGCTGATCCTTTCGTTTGGCGCGCTGGTTCTGTTTGCGGCGGCGCGATCCCGGCCCGCCGGGCGATAAAGGCACCATCCGCGCCACAAGGGAAAGAGGGTAAGATCGACTGCGGCACGGCATTTGCTTGATGCCGGAGTGCCCGACCCCTTCCCGCCATGACGCTCAAGCCCGCCTACGACGAAATGCACGCGCCCGACGGCAGCGTGCGCCCGCAATACGCGCCCTTCGCGCGCTGGCTGGCCGAGACCTCGCCGGAAAAAATCGCGCAGAACCGCCAGGCGGCCGACCTGCTGTTTCATCGCGTCGGCATCACCTTTGCCGTCTATGGCGAATCGAGCGGTTCGGAGCGCCTGATCCCGTTCGACATCGTGCCGCACGTCATCCCCGGCCGCAAATGGGAGGACATCGCGGCAGGCCTGCGCCAGCGCATCCGCGCGCTCAATGCCTTCCTGCAGGACGTTTACCACGGGCAGGAAATCCTCAAGGCCGGAATGGTCCCAACGGAAATGGTCCTGCAGAACTCGCAGTTCCGCCCCGAAATGATGCACGTCGATGTTCCGGGCGGGATTTACGCACACATTGCGGGCATCGACCTGGTCAAGGACGCCGACGGCGAGTACTACGTGCTCGAGGACAACCTGCGCACGCCCTCCGGGGTGTCCTACCTGCTGGAAAACCGCAAGATGATGATGCGGCTGTTCCCCGAACTGTTCGCCGCGCAGCGCATCCGCCCGGTCGATCACTATCCGGACCTGCTGCTGGATACGCTGCGCAACGCCGCGCCGGCCGGCGTCGACGACCCGACCATCGTGCTGATGACGCCGGGGCATTTCAATTCGGCGTACTTCGAGCACGCCTTCCTGGCCCAGCAGATGGGCGTCGAGCTGGTCGAGGGCATTGACCTGTTCGTGCAGGACAGCACGGTGTTCATGCGCACCACGCAGGGGCCGAAGAAGGTCGACGTGATCTACCGGCGCATCGACGACGATTTCATCGACCCGCAGGCATTCCGGCCCGATTCCATGCTCGGCGTGCCCGGCCTGATGAAAGCCTACCGCGCCGGCCGGGTGGCGCTGGCCAATGCGGTCGGCACCGGCATCGCCGACGACAAGTCGCTCTACCCGTTCGTGCCGCAGATGATCCGCTTCTATCTTGGCGAAGAACCGATCCTGCGCAACGTGCACACCTGGATGCTCGGCCGCAAGGAGGATCTCGATTACGTCCTCGCCCACCTGGACGAGCTGGTGGTCAAGGAGGCGCAGGGCTCGGGCGGCTACGGCATGCTGGTCGGCCCGACCGCCAGCCGCGAGGAACGCGAACGCTACCGGCAGCGCGTGCTCGATGCGCCGGAGCGCTTCATCGCCCAGCCGACGCTGTCGCTGTCGACCTGCCCGACCTTCGCCGACCAGGGGCTGGCGCCGCGGCACATCGACCTGCGTCCCTATGTGCTGTCCGGCCGCTCGATCAACTTTGTTCCCGGCGGGCTGACCCGCGTGGCGCTGCGCGCCGGCTCGCTGGTGGTCAATTCCAGCCAGGGTGGCGGCGTCAAGGACACCTGGGTGGTGGACTGACATGCTGAGCCGCACCGCCGCCAACCTCTACTGGATGTCGCGCTATGTCGAGCGCGCCGAGAACACGGCGCGCATTCTTGACGTGGCCTACCGCATGTCGCTGCTGACCAAGGACCCGGAGCTGCAGGACCGCGAGTGGTTCGCGCCGCTCAACATCACCGGCACGCTGTTCCCGTTCAGCGGCCGCCACGCGGTCGTGTGTGCGCGCGAGGTGCTGCACTTCATGGCGCTCGACCCGGAAAATCCCTCGTCGATCGTCAGCTGCGCGCGCCAGGCGCGCGAAAACGCGCGCGCGGTGCGCGGCACCATCACCAGCGAGATGTGGGAAGTGCTCAATGCCACCTGGCTGGAACTGCAGCACCGCAGCGAGGATGACGTCTACGCGCGCGGCGTTTCGGCGTTCTTCGACTGGGTCAAGGAACGCTCGCACCTGTTTCGCGGCGTGACCTTCGGCACCATCCGCCGCGACGAGGCGTTCCAGTTCCACCGCCTCGGCACCTACATGGAGCGCGGCGACAACACCGCGCGCATCCTCGACGTCAAGTACCATGTGCTGCTGCCCAGCGTCACCGACGTCGGCGGCGCGGTCGACTACTACCAGTGGTCGGCGGTGCTGCGCTCGGTCTCGGCGTTCGAGTCGTACCGCAAGGTCTACCGCGACACCATCACGCCGGTGCGCATCGCCGAGCTGCTGATCCTGCGCGAGGACATCCCGCGCTCGCTCAGGTTCTGCCTGCGCGACGTCTACAACATCCTGGTCGATGTCGGCAACCGCAATTCCGCGGAGGCCACGCGCCAGGCCGGCGAGATGTACGCCGCGCTGCAGTTCGGCCGCATCGGCGACATTTTCAGCGCCGGCCTGCACGAATACCTGACCAACTTCCTCGCCGCGTCGAACCGCCTGGGCAGCGAAGTCCACCGCTCGTTCTTCGCGCCCGAAGTGCAGAACCCCGCATAATATCGTCAGCCGAAACCACCCCGCGGACCTGACATGACCTATTGCGTAGCCCTGCGCCTCGATTCGGGAATGCTCTTCGCCTCGGACTCGCGGACCAACGCGGGCGTCGACCACATTGCCACCTTCTGCAAGATGCGCGTGTACGAAAAGCCCGACGACCGGGTGATCGTCGTGCTCTCCAGCGGCAACCTGGCGATGACCCAGGGCGTGACCAACCTGCTCGACCGCCACAAACATGCCGGCGACGGCACGCAGACGCTGTGGAACGCCGAGTCGATGTTCGACGTCGCGACGCTGGTCGGCAGCGCGCTGCGCGAGATGGTGCGCCGCGACGGCAACGTGCTGATGCAAAGCGGCATCGATTCCTCGGCCAACCTGATCGTCGGCGGGCAGATCCGCGGCGAGCCGGTGCGGCTGTTCCACATCTACCCACAGGGCAACTTCATCGAGGCGTCCGACGAGACGCCCTACTTCCAGCTCGGCGAATCGAAGTACGGCAAGCCGATCCTCGACCGCGTGCTGACCACCGGCACGCCGCAGAAGGAAGCGGCCAAGTGCGTGCTGGTGTCGTTCGATTCGACGATCAAGTCGAACATCTCGGTCGGCCTGCCGATCGACATGCTGTGGTATCCGCGCGATGCGCTGCGCGTGGCGGTGCAGCAGCGCATCCAGGACGGCGATCCGTATTTTTCGATGCTGCGCCAGCGCTGGGGCGGCGGGCTGCGGCGCGTGTTCGCCGAACTGCCGGACCCGGACTGGCTCGAGTGAGCGGCGCGCGCCCGGCCCTCGCCCCGGTGTCGCCGCGCGCGGCGAATCCCGGCACCCGGCCGGCACGCGGACAGCGGCAATGACCATCCGCGTCGCGCTGCACCACCAGACCCGCTACCGCTTCGACCGCGCCGTCACGCTCAGCCCGCACGAGGTGCGCCTGCGTCCGGCCGCGCATTGCCGCACGCCGATCGAAAGCTATTCGCTGAGCGTCCAGCCGGAAAAGCACTTCATCAACTGGCAGCAGGATCCGTACGGCAACTGGCTGGCGCGGCTGGTGTTCCCGGAGCCGGCGCGCGAGCTGTCGATCACCGTCGACCTGGTCGCCGAGATGACGGTGATCAACCCGTTCGATTTCTTCGTCGAGTCCTACGCCGAGCAGTTCCCCTTCCGCTACACCGACGACAACCGCCGCGAGCTGGCGGCCTACCTGGAAACGGCGCCAGCCGGCCCACTGCTCGCGGCCTGGCTCGCGCGCGCGCGCGCCGACCTGCTGGGCAAGCCGATCAACACCATCGACTTCATCGTCGCGCTCAACACCCGCCTGCAACACCAGATCCAGTACCTGATCCGCATGGAGCCGGGGGTGCAGACGCCCGAGGAGACGCTCGGCCGCGCGCGCGGATCGTGCCGCGACAGCGGCTGGCTGCTGGTGCAGATCCTGCGCCACTTCGGCATCGCCGCGCGCTTTGCCTCCGGCTACCTGATCCAGCTGGTGGCCGACCAGAAGGCACTCGACGGGCCGAGCGGCACCGACAAGGATTTCACCGACCTGCACGCATGGGCCGAGGCCTACCTGCCCGGCGCCGGCTGGGTCGGCCTCGACCCGACCTCCGGGCTGCTGGCCGGCGAAGGCCATATCCCGCTGGCCTGCACCGCGATCCCGACCTCGGCCGCGCCGGTGACCGGCTTCACCGACGTGTGCGAATCGACGCTCGAGTTCCAGATGGGCGTCACGCGCATCCACGAGGACCCGCGCGTCACCAAGCCCTACAGCGAGCGCCAGTGGGCCGAGATCAGCGCGCTGGGCGAGGCGCTCGACCGCGAGTTGGCCGACGGCGACGTGCGCCTGACCATGGGCGGCGAGCCGACCTTCGTGTCGGTCGACGACATGGACGGCGAGGAATGGAATTTCACGGCGCTCTCGCCGCGCAAGCTCGAGCTGTCGATCGACCTGCTGCGCCGCCTCAAGCCGCACTATGCCAAAGGCGGGATGCTGCATTTCGGCCAGGGCAAGTGGTACCCGGGCGAGCCGCTGCCGCGTTGGGCGCT
>DASUDU010000012.1:0-2704 GCA_036275435.1 Usitatibacteraceae bacterium
CGAAGCGCACCGCCTTGCCCTCGTCGGAGAACAGCATGACGTCGTGGGAGCCGTCGGTCAGCGCCACGCCGATCAGGTTGTCGCCTTCGTCGAGCGCAATGGCGATGATGCCGGCCTTGCGCGGGTTGCCGAAGTCGGACAGCGCCGTCTTTTTCACCACGCCCTCGCTGGTGGCGAAGAACACAAACTTGTCCTCGGCAAAGGTCTGCACCGGCAGCACCGCGCTGATCTTCTCATCGGCCTGCATCTGCAGCAGGTTGACGATCGGCTTGCCGCGCGAAGCGCGCGAGCCCTGCGGAATCTCGTAGACCTTAACCCAATAGACCCTGCCCTTGTTGGTAAAGCAGAGCACGTAATCGTGGGTCTTGGCGATGAACAGCGTTTCGATGAAGTCGTCTTCCTTCATCGCCGTCGCCTGCTTGCCGCGACCGCCGCGCTTCTGCGCGCGGTAATCGGCCACCAGTTGGTACTTGATGTAGCCGGCGTGCGACATCGTCACCACCACTTCCTCGTTGGCGATCAGGTCCTCGATCGACATTTCCTGGCCGTTGGTGACGATTTCCGAGCGGCGCTTGTCGCCGAACTGCTCCTTGATGAGCTTCAATTCACCGGCGATGATCGCGGTGACGCGCTCGGGCTTGGAGAGGATGTCCAGCAGGTCGGTGATTTTGTCCATCACCTCCTTGTACTCGCTGACGATCTTGTCCTGCTCCAGGCCGGTCAGGCGCTGCAACCGCAGCTCGAGGATCGCCTGCGCTTGCGCGTCGGACAAGCGGTACCCGCCGGTCTGCAGGCCGAAGCCCTTGGGCAGTCCCTCGGGGCGATACTGGTCGGCCAACGCACGGTCGAGCATTTCCTCGACCAGCTTGGAGCGCCACTCCCGGCCCATCAGGCCTTCCTTGGCGATCGCCGGGGTTTCCGACTTCTTGATCAGTTCGATGATCTCGTCGACGTTGGACAGCGCCACGGCCAAGCCTTCGAGCACATGGCCGCGTTCACGCGCCTTTTTCAACTCGAACACGGTGCGCCGCGTCACCACCTCGCGACGGTGACGCAGGAACACGCTGATGAACTCCTTGAGGTTCAACAGGCGCGGCTGGTTGTCGACCAGCGCCACCATGTTCATGCCGAACGACTCCTGCATCTGCGTCATCTTGTACAGATTGTTGAGCACGATTTCCGGCACTTCGCCGCGCTTCAACTCGATGACCAGCCGGCAACCTTTCTTGTCGGATTCGTTGCGCAGGTCGGCAATGCCCTCGATCTTCTTTTCGTTGTTGAGGTCGCGGATCTTCACCAGCAACTGGTCGCCGCTGACCTGGTAGGGCAACTCATCGACGACGATCAGCTGCTTGCCGCCCTTGTCGGCATCCTCGAAATGGCAACGCGCGCGCATCACGCAGCGGCCGCGGCCGGTGCGATAGGCCTGGCGCACGCCCTCGAGGCCGTAAATGATCCCGGCCGTGGGGAAGTCCGGCGCCTGGACGATGTCGATCAGTTCCTCGAGGTCGACAGCCGGGTTTTCCAGCACGCGCTGGCAGGCATCGATCACGTCGGACAGGTTGTGCGGCGGGATGTTGGTGGCCATGCCGACCGCGATGCCGGTCGAGCCGTTAACCAGGAGGTTTGGAAAGCGCGCCGGCAGCACCAGCGGCTCGCGCTCCTTGCCGTCGTAGTTGGGCCCGAAGTCGACCGTCTCCGAGTCGATGTCGGCCATCAGTTCGGAGGAAATCTTCTCCATCCGGCACTCGGTGTAGCGCATCGCCGCGGCGTTGTCGCCGTCAACCGAGCCGAAATTGCCCTGTCCGTCGATCAAGGTGTAGCGCAGCGAGAACCCCTGCGCCATGCGCACCAGGGTGTCGTAGATCGCGGTGTCGCCGTGCGGGTGATACTTGCCCATGACGTCGCCGACGATGCGCGCGCATTTCACATACGGCCGGTTGTGAACGTTGTTGGCCTCTTGCATGGCGAACAGTACCCGGCGGTGCACTGGCTTCAAGCCGTCGCGCGCGTCCGGCAGCGCCCGGCTGACGATGACGCTCATCGCATAGTCGAGGAAACTCTTGCGCATCTCCTCTTCGATGCTGATCGGGATGGTTTCTTTGGCAAACGACGGCAGTTGCGGCTCAGTCACGGCGGATCTCTTCCAAGTGCTTGTTTATTATGAATTTTGTTCGACAGAAAACATTCCATTCTATCACGAAGTCACCGCGTCGGCGACCTCGGCGCGGCGCAAAACACTAGCCATCCGGCAAGCCGAGCCGGTGTGACCACAACCGCTTGTGGTTTTTCTGATCTGTCCCAGATCCTGCGCGCGCCTGTTGCGCGTTTGCAACTAAGGCGCTTGTCAACGGCCTGTGAATCGCCGCTTCGGTTGTCGCCGGAAAATCGATTCGTGTATGATTCCAAAGGTAATCCCGCGCGCAAAACCAACCGATTTCGGTGTTGTTTTTCCGGTTTCTGCGTATCGCGTCCGGCAATTTCCCCTTAACGACAAGAATTTCCACCTTCTTTTTCGGGAGTACGCAATGAAGAGTTCCCTGCTGGCCAAGATCCTCGCCGCTGCGTCGGCTTTCGCAGTTGGCACCGCCCTCGCCGGCGTTACGCCGAACCTGACCGATTCGTCGGGAGCTCCCGTTCGTGACGGCTCCGGCGGCTGCGTGCAAACCAGCGGCATCGAGCACCCGGATTGCGCGCCGAAGAA
>DASUDU010000013.1:0-2214 GCA_036275435.1 Usitatibacteraceae bacterium
GCCGGTGGATTCGATGATGCCGGTAAACACGTGAGAACCTCAGCGCGGGGTGAGCAGGGCCGTGACACGCCAATCATCGCCGATGCGCCGCGTATCGGCAATGGCCAGACCGATGCGCTGGTCGAGCGAGGTGATTTCCGGCAGCGCGAACAGGCCGCGTGCGGCATCGCCGACGAGCTGCGGCGCAAGATAGGCAACGATCTCGTCGACCACCCCGGCGCCGATCAGCGAAGCATTGAGCTTCGCGCCGGTCTCCACCATGACCTGGTTGATACCGCGCCCGGCCAGTGCGTGCATCAGCGCGGCGAGGTCGAGCTTGCCTTTTTCCGATTCGGCCGGCAGGGCCAGTACCTCGATGCCGCGCTGGCGGAGGGCATCCATCCGCGCCTTGGCGGATTCGGCCCCGCTGTCGACGGTGGCGACCAGCGTGCCGCCCCCGGCCAGGATGCGCGCACCGTCGGCAACTTCCAGCCGGCTGTCGACCAGCACGCGCAGCGGCTGGCGCCGGCACGGCCAGTCGCGCACGGTGAGTTGCGGGTCGTCGGCCTTGACGGTGCCGTAGCCGGTCAGCAGCGCGCAGGCTTCGCTGCGCAACCGATGCACGTCGCGACGTGCCGCGGCCCCGGTGATCCATTGCGACACGCCGTTGTTGAGCGCCGTCTTGCCGTCGAGCGTGGCGGCGACCTTCAGCATCACCCACGGGCGCTGGCGCGTCACCCGCGCGAGGAAGGCGCGCAACTGTTCGCGCACCGCGGCTTCCATCAGGCCGCACTCGACGCGCATGCCGGCGGCCTTGAGCCGCGCGATGCCGGCGCCGTTGATGTGCGGGTTCGGGTCGCCGATCGCGGCGACGACGCGCGCGACACCGGCTTCGGCCAGCAGGTTGGCGCAAGCCGGGCCGCGCATGCTGGGGCGCTCGGAGCACGGCTCGAGAGTGACGTAGGCGGTGGCGCCGCGCGCGGATGCGCCGGCCTGGGCCAGGGCAACGGCCTCGGCGTGCGGCCGGCCGCCGGCCTGCGTGAATCCTTCGCCGACGATGCGCCCGCCCTTTTCGATCACGCAGCCGACGAACGGATTCGGCGTGGTGATCGCGCGCCCGCGCTCGGCCAGCGCAACGGCGCGGGCCATCATGGCGTGGTCGTGGGCGGAGAACATGCGTTGGGCGTTAAGCGTTGGGCGTTGAGCGTTGGGCGTTGGGCGTTGAGCTGTTGGACGCTGAACGCGGAACCCCCAACCTACTTCTTCGTCACTTCGCGGATCGCGTCCTTGAATTCCTCGACGTCGGAAAAGCTGCGGTACACGGATGCGAAGCGCACGTAGCCGACCTGGTCGAGCTTTTTCAGCTCCTCCATCACCATCTCGCCGATCTTCATCGAGGGCATCTCGCGCTTGGCTTCATTGAGGATCGCCTGCTCGATGCGCTCGATGGCGTCTTCCATCTTCGCGCGTTCGACCGGACGCTTGTGCAGGGCGCGGTGAAAGCTGGTCTCCAGCTTGCCGCGCGAATAGTCCTCGCGCTGGCCGTTCGACTTGACGATGGTCGGCATGCGCAGTTCGGCCGTCTCGTAGGTGGTGAAGCGCTTGTGGCAAACCGTGCAGCGCCGCCGCCGCCGCACCTGGTCGCCCTCCTCCGAGACCCGCGAGTCGATGACCTGCGTTTCCTGCGCGGAGCAGAAGGGGCATTTCATGGTTCAGTGACTCGCCACGCTCGGGTGACGCGCTGCGCGCGGGTGACTCGCGATGCTCGGGTGATCGCGACAATCACCGCGCCCCAAGGCGCGATCACTTGAGCGAAGCGAATCACCCGAGAGAAGCGAGTCTCGCGAGCGCAGCGAGCTAACCATAAACCGGAAACCTCGCCGTCAGCGCCGCCACCCGCGCGCGAACCGCGGCGATATGGGCCTCGTCGGCGGGGTTGTCGAGCACGTCGGCGATGAGGTTGGCGGTGAGCGTGGCCTCGGCCTCCTTGAAGCCGCGCGTGGTCATGGCCGGGGAACCGAGGCGGATGCCGCTGGTGACGAAGGGCTTTTCCGGATCGTGGGGGATGGCATTCTTGTTGACCGTGATGTGCGCACGGCCCAGCGCCGCTTCGGCATCCTTGCCGGTGATGCGCTTGGCCCGCAGGTCGACCAGCATGACATGCGACTCGGTGCGCCCCGAGACGATGCGCAGCCCGCGCGCGATCAGGCCGCGGGCCATCGCGTCGGCGTTCTT
>DASUDU010000014.1:0-5281 GCA_036275435.1 Usitatibacteraceae bacterium
GAGGTCGTTTCGGCATGATCCCAACCCGTTTGCCGAAAAGTCCGCTATTTTGAGGGGAATCGAATTCCTTGTCAATTCCGGGGAGGCGAAGATGCCTGCGGTGGACACCGGAACCGGCGGTTCGAGCACCACATACCACCACGGCGGCAATTCGACCGGGACCAGCGTTTCGCCGATCCCTTCGACCCAAGCGTTGCATCCCTGGACAAAGAACGGCACGTCGGCGCCAAGCGCCAGCCCGAGTTTCGTCAACCGGGAAACCGGCCAGTCCAGGTTCCACAGTGCGTTGAGAGCCAACAGCACTGTGGCGGCGTCGGAACTCCCGCCGCCCAAGCCGCCGCCCAGCGGAATGCGCTTGTCGATCGACAGGTCCGCGCCGAGCGTGCAACCGGACTCGCGTTGCAACAGAAAAGCCGCCCGGACCATCAAGTCGTCTTCGGGCCGGATTCCATCGTTGCCGCGCAGGCGCCGGATCGCGCCATCGTTTCGCACGGCGATTTCGAGCCGGTCCTGCAGTTCGATCAACGCAAACACCGATTGCAGCAGGTGATAGCCGTCGGCGCGGCGGCCCACGACATGCAGGAACAGGTTCAGCTTTGCCGGCGCGGGAAATGGGGTTGCCGTGACCATCACAGGGCCTGCCACTCGTCGATCACCAGCCGGACGCGGGCATCGCCGCTTTCGATGCTGACCCGACGCGCATGGCGGTGGGGGCCAGCTGCGCTGAATTCCTCGGCCTGCAGCCTCCACTCCCTGCCGTCGGCGGAAACCCAGCGCGTTTGCAAGGCATCTGCACCTTGCACAAGCCGCGCCAGCAAGTCGAGATCGATGGCAACACCGAACAGCGCCTCGGTCAATTCGGCGACGCTTGCGGAATCCTGCCGGTCCAGTCCCCGGATCAAGCTGACCCCCGCGGCGGTGCGCTTGAACTCAGCAACCTGGCTGCCGAGCGGCGTGTAAAAGCCGATCGTCTCCTCATTGGCATTCCGCGACCACCGCACCGACCCGGAGTCGATCCGGTCGCCCACGCGCACACTGATGCGTCCGGCGAGCACAAAGGCGCTTGCATACGCGACCGTTGTTTCGGGACCGCGCAGCGGTGCCGCATCGCGACCCGGCGCCGCGCAAGCTGCCAGCGAAATCGCCAGCAGCAACGACTGCGCGCAGCCTGTGCAAAACCGACTGTTCATTCCGGGACCGGGCGGGGGCTCAGCGCGGGGAAAGCCGCTGCATGACCGCGTTGAGCACCGCATTCTCCGGGTGCTCGAGCAGCGCGCCGCGCCATACCTTGAGGGCTTCGTCGCGGTCGCCGCGCATCCACAGGACCTCCCCCAAGTGCGCCGCGATCTCCGGATCGCGGCGCTGGGCGTAGGCATCCCTGAGCGTCGCCAGGGACTCGTCGATCCGACCCTGCCGGAATTGCACCCAGCCGAGGCTGTCCAGGATGAACGCGTCGCCCGGCGACAAGGCGATCGCCTTGCGAATCAGCTGGTCGGCTTCATCGAGCCGCAGGTTGCGGTCGGCAAGCATGTATCCCAATGCATTGTAGGCATGCGCGTGTTCCGGCCTGAGTTCGATGACTTTTCGCAGGTCCCTTTCCATGAGGTCGAGCCGGTCCAGCTTTTCGGCGATCATCGCGCGATCGTAGTGCAGGTCGGCCGTTTCCGGGTTGATGTCGATCGCCCGGTCCAGTACCTGCAATGCCTCGTTGCCGAGTTTGGCATCACGCAGCAGTTGCGCCTCGGCCAGAATCAACTGGATGCGGGTGTCCGCCGCGTCTTTTGCCGCCGTTTGGGCCTCTGCCAGGTAGCGGCGCGCCGCGTCGATCCCGTCCTGCTTGGCGAGAATGCCGGCAGCCTTGAGTTTGGCATTGACGTAATACTCTCCTTCGCCGACCTGGCGGTACCATTCCAGGGCCTGCGAAATATCCTTGCGCGCTTCGGCGGTCTGGCCCAGGCTGAAGCGAATCGGATTGGCGTCGCGTGGCTTGAGTTCCAGGGCCTGGCGAAACTGCGTCTCGGCGTCGGCAAGGTCTTCGATTTGCTGCGACAGCAGGCCGACCGCGTAGAAATGCTCGGGATTTTCGGGCTCCTGCCTGGCCAGCAAGCGGAACTGCTCACGTGCCGACAACAGCGCATTCTGCGCAAACAGGATGCGGGCGTACTGCAGGCGCGCCTCGCTCGCCCGCGGATTGCGTTTCAGGTACTGCGCCAGGTATTCCGCCGCGGCATCGTTCGATTTCGCCTGCAGGATCTGCGCCTTGAGCACCGCCATGGTCGCCCACTGCGGCCGCAGTTTCTCTGCGCGCTCGATGCTCGTCGCGGCCAGGGCGTAGTTCTTCGCGTTGAACCAGGCCCGCGCGACCGCCATCTGCGCTTCCGCCGAATCGGGGTGCGGTGCGGCCAATTCGGCGATCGCGCTCGCCACGGCCTCCTTGTCGCCATGACGCGCAAGCAGGTTATTGGCCTGCATCCAGACCGTCCTGGCGCGTTCCGGCTTGGCAAGCAGCATGGCCATGCTGGTTTTGGCCGATTGCAGGGAGCCCTGCGTACCGGCCAAGGCGGCAAGCGCCTGTCGTGCCATGAGCGAGTCGGGTTCAATTTCCAGCCACAGGAAAACGGCGTCGAGCGCGGCTTCCCCCTCGCGTGCCTGGATGCCGACTTCCAGCGCACGGCGCGCCAGACGGACATCGCGCGTCTCCCGTGCCAGGTCCATGAGCCCCCGCGCAGCCAATCCGGGCCTCCCCCGCTGGCCGGCAATCTCCGAGATCAGGTACTGATAAAGAAACTGCTCGTCGGAGACGGACTTCGAAGGCCTTGCTTCGGAAACGGCCGTGGACGGATCCACCGCCCGCGGCGCGCTCCCCGCGGCCATTCCGGCGAGCGGCGCGCAAAGGCAGGCTGTCAGGAGCAGGGGGCTGATTGTTCGCAGCATGTTTGGCTTCCAGGAAATTCCGTGATGCCGCGCGCACGCCGCAATCAACCATTGGTCGACAATGATAATCCGTTCGGCGGCCGGATTCGCTGCGGATGCGGCCCCGCGGCACCGCGTCGCTTAGAATCCACCACACACCTGAGGTTCCCGGATGCCAGAACTGCCGGAAGTTGAAACGACCCGTCTCGGATTGCTCCCGGCAGTTCGCGGCAAGGCCATTGCCGGCGTGACCGTGCGCAGCCGCAAGCTGCGATGGCCGGTTCCGGAAAACCTGCCGCGCATCCTGCGCGGGCAGACGATCCGCGACATCGCACGCCGCGGCAAGTACCTGCTCTGGCAGTGCGACCGCGGATTCCTGCTGGTCCATCTTGGAATGTCCGGTTCCCTGTGCGTCGAATCGGAGTCACGGCAGCCGGGCAAGCATGACCACGTGCTGGTTGCGCTGTCGAGCGGCGCAACCATCCGCTACAACGATCCGCGGCGTTTCGGCGCAATCCTGTGGATACCGGGAATGTCGCGTGCCCATCCCCTGCTCGATTCGCTCGGGCCGGAACCGCTGGGCGAAGAATTCAGTGCCGAGCACCTGTACCGCGAATCGCGCGGACGAACGCTGGCGGTCAAGCCGTTCATCATGGACGCCAAGGTGGTGGTTGGCGTGGGCAATATCTACGCCTCGGAAGCCCTGTTCCACGCCGGAATTCATCCGGCAACGGCGGCCGGCCGCATTTCCCGGGCACGCTATGCGCGTTTGGCCGAAGCGATTCGGCGCACATTGGCCAGCGCCATTGCCGCGGGCGGTTCTTCATTGCGCAACTACGTGCATGCCGACGGCGCGCCGGGTTATTTTCAGCTGGCAACCCACTGCTATGACCGCGAGGGCGAGCCCTGCAGGGTCTGCAATGCCCCCATCCGGACCTTGCGACAGGGACAACGCTCCACGTTTTTCTGCCCGCGCTGCCAGAAGTAGAATCGACAGATGCGGCGAGCAACCTTCCTCACCGAGCGCCTTGCGGACATGCAATCCTGGCGCTCCGGCCTGCTAAGGCAGATCGAGCGCGTCGGTACCTTCCTGCGCGATCACCGGTTTCTGACGGATGAGACGGCCGCGGCGCTGGACCGCGCGGAGCAGGCCGTCAAGGGACTGCGGCTGACGATCGCCTTCGTCGCCGAGGCCGGACGCGGCAAGACCGAATTGATCAATGCACTGTTTTTTGCCGGCGGGGGCCGTCGCCTGCTTCCGGCAGGCCCGGGCCGCACCACCCGATGCGTGACCGAGATCCGCTTCGATCGCGGCGTGCAGACCTCGGTCCGGCTGCTGCCGATCGAAACCCGCGAAAACCCCATGCGACTCGACGACCTGCTGGCCGACGACGCCCACTGGCGGGTGATCCCCTTTGACGCCGACAACCCGGATTCGACGCAGCGGGCACTGGCGGCGCTTTCCGAAGCCAAACGCATTTCGTTTGCCGACGCCGTCGCCCTGGGGCTCCATGCCGAGGGCGTCGCCGTGCCCGCCGACGAAACCCAATCGACCATGGTGGATGTGCCGCGATGGCGCTATGCGGTGATCAATTTTCCGCACCCGCTGCTCGATTCCGGACTGGTGATCATCGACACGCCGGGGCTTGCCGCGTTTACTTCCGAGCCGGAACTGGCGCGCCAGCGCGTCCCGTCGGCCGATGCCATCCTGATGCTGCTTGATGCCAATAAGCCGGTCGGCAAAGCGGACCTGGCGATCTGGCGCGATCACCTCGGCGCCGGGTCCGGCCCGCAACGCACTGCAGCATCCGCATCCGCGGAATCGACCCCCACGCGACTGGTCGTGCTCAACAAGATCGACCTGTTGCAAACACCGGGAGACGCTGTGCCAGACAGCACGCGAATGCTGATGCAACAGATCGACGAGCGTACCCGCCTGACGGCCGAATTGCTGCGCATCGATCCGATTCGCGTGATTGCAATTTCCGCCCGGCTCGGGATTGCAGGCCGGCTGGCCGGCGAGCCCGACAGCGACATCCGCAGCCGGCTGTATCTATTGGAGCGCGCACTTTCCGAGGGGTTGCCGACCCGGCGCCAGGATGCGCTGACCGCCACCCTATCGCCCATTTTGGAAGACGCGCTCGAGTCCGCACAGCAAATGCTGGACGACGACCGGTTCGAAACTCTCGAGCGTTTGCGCGAATTGACGCAACTGCGGGCCAAGAATGAGAAGCTGGGTGCCTCCATCGGCTCGCAAACCACGCTGCGCCAGGACCGGCTCGATGCAGCACTCAAGGAATTGCGCAGCGTGCGCAACGTCCACGCGAAATTGGGCGACCAGCTGTCGTCGCTGGCCAATGTCGAGTTG
>DASUDU010000015.1:0-5168 GCA_036275435.1 Usitatibacteraceae bacterium
CAAGGTGTAGCAAAACTGAAGGACATGACCGCCGCCCCAGAACAACAATTCGTAATGGACGCGCGGGTCCAAACCGGCGGGAAGGCCGCGCCACGATGCGGCAAAGGCGATTGCCGACACCACGCAGGACACCAGGGCGGCATTGAGGCCAAAACGAAGAGCGGCGTCGAAGTCGATTGCGGTGCCCACGGGCAGGGCAACGCGCATCGAGTGCAAGCAAAGCAACAGCACGCCGGTTCCGAACAGCAAAAGCCCGCCAGTGAATAGGCGCCCGTCAAGGACAGGGATGTAGTTGGCCATGATCGGCACGGCTTTTTCGGCGAACGGTGCGATACACAGCACGATTGTCCCGGTTGCGGCCAAGGAGAAGGCCAGCCACGCCAGCGCGGGCTGTCTTGGTGCGCCATTCAAGGTCCACATTGCGCCGCCCACCGCCAGGAACCATACCAGAACTGAGAGGTCAACGTGTACCACGAGCGCGACGCGAAAAAAGTCGGCCACCGAAAACAGCGCCTGCAGTTGGGGAGTGCGTGAAAGTACCAGCAGGATCGAAAAAAAGCCGGATGCCAATAGTGCAAGCAGGGCCAACAGCAGCCAGGCGCGGGCCAGGTTGCGTCGGGAATCAAGCGGAACGTTCAGGGTCGCCAAGTCGACAACAGAGCGGGGAACTTCGGCAGTGGTTTGCATAGTTCGGGATGGTAGCGGAAACCGCGACAAAGGGAACTCATGCATCGATTTCACCTTGAGGGGCGGAATGTGCGCGTCTGGGCAGGGCGAGCAGGGCGCGCGCAATCGGCGTCGAATCCGCGCCACAGCTGATGAGTGCAACACGGTCTCGCTCGACCGTGGTGCGCAGGCCCGGCTCTCGTACACCCTGAAAGCGTTCCTGCATCCATCGATCACCGAGCCGGTACTCACAGCCGCCTTGGGTACAGCCGGCGACGATGATGCCCGCAGCCCCAAGCCGCAGCGCGAATTCGACAAACGCAGGCGGCACCATCGCCACGCAGGGAACGTCGATCCAGACCACCCGGACTTTGCGTATGCCGAGGTCCTGCGCAAACGCGCTGCAGCGAAACACAATGGCAAACTCGCCCGGTTCGGCCGCGGCTGAACGCACCCGCTCGCGCATTGTTTCGAGCGGCGCGCCAGGCAGCTCAATCCCGGAGACCAGGTCGTCGATGCGGCGAAACGGCGTCGACGAAGGACACGCACCAACGCAGATGCCACAGGAGGCGCACCGGTCCGCCAAGACCGCTGCTTGCAGGACATGCGAGCGCCGGTCGGTTCGCGGCACCATGCGGATGGCGTCGAACGGGCAATCCGCGGCACAACGGCGGCAGCCATTGCAGTTTTCCAGGGTGACGCGTGCCGGGACCGGCATTGGCGGTCGCGCCGATGCCGGCAGCAAGCAGAGCGTGGTGATGGCCGCGATGACCATGGCCCAGGCCCACCCCGGCGTGGCACTCTCAGCCAGAGGATGCACGAACTGGTAGAACCAGTCGAGCGACAAAACGGCGGGCTGCTGATGGAATGATGCTGGCGCCAGACTGCTTGCCGGATGGAGCAAGGCCAGCGCCGAGAGTGCACAAAGGGTGCCGACTACAAGAAAGCGCGGCGGCCAAAGACGAGGCAGCGACAGGCGCTGCACATG
The DNA here is from genome assembly GCA_036275435.1 of Usitatibacteraceae bacterium. Lineage (GTDB taxonomy): Bacteria > Pseudomonadota > Gammaproteobacteria > Burkholderiales > Usitatibacteraceae > UKL13-2. The sequence goes on from DASUDU010000015.1 coordinate 1,655, forward strand.
CACCCACAAACCGGCAAGCAACAGCAGCGCAATGCCGATGTGGACAAAAATCAGCAGTGAGAAAAAACGATCATTCAGTCCTTCCGGCGTCAGGAAATTGCGCCCCAACTCGTCCGGCATCAGCGGCAATGCCTGCAGCCATTCGGCCGTTGCTGAAAGACTGAACAGCGCCCTCTCGTCCCAGAGCAACCACAGGCCCGTCATGCCGGAGATCCACAGCAGGATGATGAGCGGAATACCAGTTAGCCACGAAAACCAGCGCACACCGGCAAAGTGCCCGTGGGCCCACTCGCGCAATAGGTGAAGCAGGGTGAGCAACATGAAGGCATCGGCCGCATAGCGGTGCAGGCCGCGCAGCAGGCGCCCGGCCATCCAGATGTCTTCTTGCAGCCGCACACCTGACCGGTAGGCGCCATCGACACTGGTATCGAACAGCGCATAGCAGACCACGCCGCTGACCACGGCCGTGCAAAGAGCGAGAAATGCCAGGCCGCCCAGATGGCGCCATGGGTTGTCGCGCGGTGCGAACGCGCGGTCGAACGCATGGGTGCAGCGCGCATCCGCCGCGCGCAGTAACGACTCGATGCTCATGGCAACCGGGTTCCGGCGAGGAACTGGAAGCCCGTTCCACCCGGCGCAAAGTCGACCACCAGGACCTGGCCAGGCGCAAGATTGAGGTGATCAGACTGGTGGAATCGAAACATCCCATCGGGGCCATCAGCAAGGCGCACGACGAACGTGTGCGCGCCGGACGGAATCGCGATGCGACGATAGAGGTTCGCTGCGCCGTCCTTGCGCAATCCGGTCGGAGGCACAACGGCGCGCATGAGCGGCCGTCCATCCAAGTCGAGTTCGACCGTGACATCGGCGCGCTCGCGCGGACAGTCCAACTTGTTGCGCATGTTGGGCGGCAACTTGGCCAGTTCCTCTGCCGTGCGTTCCCGGCAGGCCTGTTTCAATTGCGCGGCGTGGCTGAAGGAAAGCTTGACGATGGCCTCGTTGTCAGCGCGCAGACGGTAAGCCGGCGCGGTTGAAAAATAGCCGATCAACGCGGCGAACGCGCCATAGGCGATCACCTGCAAAAGGATTCGAACGGGTCGCGGCATGGGATCAGGCACGATGGCCTCCAAGTTTGACCAGTTCGGCCGCATCCGCCTGCATGGGTTGCTGCGGCGCCAGGTGGAAGGCGTCGGAAAAACAATCCTCGCTGGAAATGCCGTGTTGTGCTAACGCCGGATAGACGGCCTCGACCATTGCGACCGAACCGCAAGCGTACACTTGGTGCGAGGAAAGGTCCGGAAAGTCGGCGAGGATCGCCTCGTGCACCAGGCCGGTGCGCCCGTGCCAGTCATCGCCCGGCTGGGGTTCGGACAGGACGGGCACGAATCTGAAATTGGGCCGGGTGCGCGCCCATTCCTCGGCAAGGTCGGCCATGTACAGGTCGGTCCGCCTGCGCACCCCCCAGTAGAGGACCATGTTCCGTCGGATGCCGCAATCGAAGGCGTGTTCGAGCATGCTTTTGACCGGCGCGAAACCGGTGGAACCAGCGACGAAGATGACCGGCTTGTCGCTGTCCTCGCGCAAGGTGAAGGCGCCGACCGGCCCCTCGAAGCGAAAGCTGTCGCCGGCCTTCATCCCGGTAAAGACCTGCGTGGTAAAGCGCCCGCCTACGACCTTGCGAATGTGCAATTCGATTTCCCCCGAGGGCGGAATGCGCTCGGGAGCCGTGGCAAACGAGAAGCTGCGCTTGCCGCCGTCCTCGAGGAGGATGTTGATGTACTGGCCGGCGCGAAAACCGAGGCGCGAGCCGCCATCGACACAGAACAGCACGCGCATGACATCCGGCGCCAGCAATTCCATGCGGGTGATGCGGGCGATGTGTTGCTTGACGGCCAGCGGCCGGGCGCCTGCAATGGGCGTGTGGACGATTTCTACGTCGCCCAGCGGAACCGCGCAGCACAGCAGCACCCTGCCCGCGGCGCGATCGGCGTCCGAAAGCGCCGAGGGCAGGTGCGGCAGATGCGCCACCTGCCCATGGCGCAGCGTGCATTGGCAGGCGCCGCAGGCGCCGTTGCGGCACTCGAAGGCCATCGGCAACCCGGCGCGCAGCCCGGCGTCGAGCAGGGTTTCGCCGTTGCGCACGCCGACGATGCGATCGTCCGGATATACCGCCATGTCGAATGAACGCTTTTCATTTCGTCGGGCAGGCGGTATCCAGGGCAGGGCCAGCAGCAGCCCTGTCACGGCCGCCAGCGCTAGGCCGCTGGCCAGTGCGCCCCAGCGCTCCATGGCGGCAAATGGCGGGAGGTAGAACCAGTCAAAGGCGACGGCGGTGGGTACGCTGCCCATGTCGGCGGGCGGCTGGCTGTGCGCGGGCGCCCACAGGGAAAGTGCCAGCAACATCGCCAGGATGCCGATCGCCAGTTCGCGCGGCGGGTTGGTGCGCGCACCGGCCACGCGCTGCGTGTGGATCCACAACACCGCCAGGACGGTCAATGGCAGACCGATGTGCACGAACGAGAGCAACGAAAACAAGCGGTCGCTGACATTGGCATTGGTGATGAAATTGCGCGTCATGCCGGCGCCGAACACCGGAATCAACTCCAGCCATTCGGTGGTCGCCGTCACCACGTATTGGGCGACGCGATCCCACGGCAGCATGTAGCCGTTGATGCCCGAGGCGAGGGTCATCGACAATAGCATCACGCCGGTGATCCAGCTGAACCAGCGAAAGCCGCGGTGGCGATCGAAGGTGAAATGGCGCAGCAGGTGCAAGACCATGCACAGGACGACGGCGTCGGAGGCATAACGGTGCAGGCTGCGAACGACGCCGCCGGCAAAGCGCTGGCTGTGGGTCAATGCCTCGACCGAGGCATAGGCCTTCACCGCGCTGGTCTCGAAGAACGCGTACAGATACAGCCCGGTGATCATGGCAATCCACAGCAGAAAGTAGGTGATCGCCCCCAGGTGGTGCAACGGATTGTGGCGATTGCCGAAGGCCAGCCCGAGCGCGCTCTCCGCGGCCAGGAAGACGCGTTGGCCGACGAGCTGAATGGCGCGCAGCATCGGTCACTCGGCGCCGGGGGCAACCGCTCTTTGCACGGTTGGCGCAAGCGCGGCGCGGCGCGCGCGGCGCCTCGCCCACCATTCGGCGGCAAAGAACCAGATCATCGCCAGGGCAAATGTCACGCCACCGGCAATTTCCAGGACGAGGTCGTACTTGACGCGGTAGCGGCCGGTGTTCGGGTCGTATACGGTACAGAGGATGCGCACGCGGTCGATCAGGTCGTCGAGCGCCAGTTGCCTCGCAACTGGCGCGTTGCGAATCAGTTCCTTCAGTGGCGCGCCCAGCGAATCGGCATTCAGGTCCTCTCCGTAGATCTGCTGGGCGATGCGGCCCTCGCTGTCGACCAGCGTCACTTGCAGGATGTGGTCGAAGCCGGAAGGCGTCGAGACGAAATCAAAACCGAAATTGTCGGCGAGCGCCTCGACGCTGCCTGCATGCGGGCTGAGG
>DASUDU010000016.1:0-2618 GCA_036275435.1 Usitatibacteraceae bacterium
ACTGACGCGATCGAGGAGCGTGCGCGGGTCGAACTGGGCCTGATCAAGCCGGATGAGGTGTTTTATCAGCTGGTGGAGAAGGGCAAGCCTTGAGTACCGTTCCAAATCACCGTTCGTGCTGAGCCTGTCGAAGCACAGGAATATTCACTGCTGAATCGTTCTCGTCAGTCTTGCCCTTCGACAAGCTCAGGGCGGACGGGGAATAATTGGCGAGTCCGTTTGCAAACCCAGCTATTCGCTACCCCATGCCCGACCGCCAATACGGATTTGAAACCTTAGCCCTCCACGCCGGCCAGATTCCGGATGCCGCGACCGGTTCGCGTGCGTTGCCGATCTATCAGACCACGTCCTACGTTTTTGATTCGGCCGACCACGCGGCGTCGCTGTTCAACCTGCAGACATTTGGCAATGTCTATACCCGCCTGTCCAACCCGACCACGGCGGCGTTCGAGGAGCGTTGCGCAGCGCTGGAGAATGGTCGCGCGGCAGTCGCAACCGCGAGCGGTCAGGCGGCGGAAATGGTGGCGCTGCTCAACATTCTTGAAAACGGCGATCACCTGGTGTCCTCGTCCAAGCTGTACGGCGGGTCGCACACGATGTTCAACGTGAACTTCAAGAAGTTTGGCATCGACGCGACCCTGGTCGATCCGGATGACCCGGAAAATTTCCGCAAAGCGATCCGCCCCAACACCAAGGCGATCTTTTCCGAAACGCTGGGCAATCCGGCGATCAACATGATCGATCTGCAAGCCGTCGGTGCGATCGCCAAGGAGACGGGGATCCCCTTCATCGTCGACAACACCGCCGCCTCGCCGTACCTGTGCCAACCCTTGATGCACGGCGCCGACATCGTCGTGCATTCCGCCACCAAGTTCATGGGCGGGCACGGTACCAGCATGGGCGGCGTGGTCATCGAAAAGGGGACCTTCCCCTGGGACAACGGCAAGTTCCCCGCGATGACGGAGCCCTCGGCGGGATATCACGGCGTGCGGTTTTTTGAGACCTTCGGCAACTTCGGTTACACCATGAAGGCGCGCATGGAAGTCATGCGCGTGTTCGGCCCGACCTTGTCGCCCTTCAACGCCTGGCAATTGCTGCAGGGCATCGAGACCTTGCCGGTGCGCATGGAGCGCCACTGCGCCAACGCGATGGCGGTCGCGCAATTCCTCGAAAACCATGCGCGGGTGGCGTGGGTCAATTATCCCGGGCTGCCGGCCAACAAATACCACGCGCTGGTCAATCGCTACATGCCGAAAGGGTCAGGCGCGCTCCTGTCGTTCGGCATCAAGGGCGGTTTCGCCGCGGGCGTGAAATTCATCGAGGCCCTGCAGTTCATTTCGCACCTGGCCAACATCGGCGACGCCAAATCGCTGGTGATTCACCCGGCCTCGACCACGCACCGGCAGTTGAGCGAGGAAGACCAGATCAAAGCGGGCGTTCCGCCCGACATGGTGCGGCTGTCGATCGGCCTGGAAACGCTGGACGACATCCTGTGGGACATCGACCAGGCGTTGGCGCGCGCGCTTTGAAACCGTTCGCGGAAGCGCAACAGGCCGGCAACCAGCGCGGCAGTCCGCTCCTCAGCGATAGCCGCCGTCAGCCATCAGCACCTGCCCCATGAAATAGGGCATGGTGAGGATGTGCAGCGCGACGGCGGCCATTTCCTCGGGCTTGGCCCAGCGGCGCATCCAGATCTTCGCCGACTCCTTTTCCCGGACATCGGGCGGCAGCGTGGCGTTGAGCTCGGTTTCGATCCACCCCGGGGCGAGTCCGTTGACCACGATCGCGTCGCCGGCCAGCAACTCGGCAGCATTGCGCACGAGCATGTTGGCGGCGGACTTCGACGAATCGTAGTGCGCAGAAACCGGGTCGTTCGAGTTGATGCCATTGGTTGAAGTAATCAGCAGGATCTTGCCGCGAAACTCGCCGCGCGGCGCGTTGCCGCGCATCAGTTGCGCGGCATGCTTGGTGACCAGGAAGGCGCCGGTGGTGTTGGTGTTGTGCACCGTATCCCATTCGCGCTGGGTCTGGTCGAAGAAGTCGGTGTTGGGCGAAATGCCTGCCGAGTGGATGACGAAATCCGCGCGCAGCCCGAGGTCGCGAATGCGGCCGAAGAACCCGCTCACCGAGGCTTCGTCGCCCACCTCGCAGGGGATTGCTTCAACCCGCACGTTTGGTGCCGCGGCGCGCAGGCGCCCCAGCGCCTGCGCGGTCTTTTCCGGCTTGCGGCTGGCGGAGATGACCAGGTCGCCGCCAGCCGCCGCGACCGCTTCGGCGCAACTCAGGCCGATGCCCGAGGCGCCTCCGGTGATCACGGTCACCGTCCCGGCAAAATCGAACCGCGCATGTGCACTCATCGCCCCTCCCGTTTCGCGAGTGGCGAGTTTCCCCTGCGCGCGACGGGCGCGCAACACCGCGTTTCGGGGATGCCCCGCGGAAACCACGTGACGCAAGAATCTGCCAGCCTTGTGGCCGGCCTCAGGCGCGCGTGATCGCGCCCAGGATAACCGGCTGGCGCGCGCCGGTGGTGGCGCAAAGATCCAGCCGCACGCGGTCGATCGCGCACTGTGCAAGCCAGGCAAACGCCAGCGCCTCGACCTGCTGCGCCGGCACACCGT
>DASUDU010000017.1:0-7894 GCA_036275435.1 Usitatibacteraceae bacterium
GTGCTCAGGCCGAAAAGCGAGGGCGGCCGGCTGCACCATCGCGGCCAGGTCGAGGTGATTTCCTCGCTCGAGCGCGACGGCCGGCCGGTGTTTCGCGACCTGCGCTGGGGCGTCTACGTGACCTTCGCCGCCGACAGCGAGTACGTCCGCGATTGCTTCCAGCAGTACGGGCTGGTCACCGACGCGAGCGGCAACACCACGGCGATGTACAAGCCGTTCCATCTCATCGGCCTTGAGCTGGGCATCAGCGTGGCCAGCGTGGCGTTGCGCGGAGAGCCGACCGGCGCGCCGATGGCCTGGCTGGGCGACTGCGTGGCCACCGCCAAGCGCGAACTCAAGGCCGGAGAAATGCTCGACGGCGAAGGCGGCTTCACCGTCTTCGGCAAGCTGATGCCCGCCGCGGTGTCGAAGCGCCTCGGCGGCCTGCCGATCGGACTGGCGCACAAGGTCAAGCTCAAGCGCGACATCGCCGCCAACAAGCCGGTGACCTGGGACGATGTCGAGATGGACCTCAAATCCGAAGTCGTGCAGGTACGGCGCGCGATGGAGAAGTCCTTTGCCTGATACCGGTCCTTGCGTTCCGGACGCGAAATTCGTGTGAACAAGGACACGCTGCTCACCCGCCTGGGCCGCGAGGTCGCGGAGTTGCCGGAAACGATCAACGTGCCGCTGCAACGCGCCTCGACTGTGCTGTTCGATTCGCTCGCGCATCGCGATGCGGCGCAACGCCGCCTCGATGCCGACGAGCCGGCATCGACTTACGGGCTGTTCAACCTGCCGCAAATCCGCGCGCTCGAGGACGCGGTCGCGGCCATCGAAGGCGGCTACCGCGCGCTCACGTTCTCCAGCGGACTGGCGGCGATCGCTGGCGCGCTGCTCGCCCTCACGCGCTCGGGCGACCATGTCCTCGTCCCCGACAGCGCCTATGCGCCGACGCGCCACCTGTGCGACCACTTCCTCCGCCGCTTCGGCGTGGCGACAACGTACTACGATCCGTGCATCGGCGCGGGCATCGCCGGCCTGATGCACGAAAACACCCGCGTGGTCTACACCGAAAGCCCCGGCTCGCACACCTTCGAAGTGCAGGACCTGCCGGCCATCGCGGCCGCAGCGCACGCGAAGGGCGCGAAGGTGATCCTCGACAACGCCTGGGCGACCGGCTATTTCTTCGACGGCTTCGCGCACGGCGCCGACCTGGTGGTACAGCCGGCGACCAAGTACTACGCCGGGCATTCGGACGTGCTGATCGGCCTGGTGGTGGCCAACGAGGAGGCTTGGCCGCTGCTCAAGGCGACGACCTACGACCTCGGTCAGCGCGCCTCGCCCGACGATTGCTTTCTGACCCTGCGCGGCCTGCGCACGCTGGGCGTGCGGCTCACGCGCCACCAGCAAAGCGCGCTGGAAATCGCGCGCTGGCTCGCCGCACGGCCGGAAGTCGCGCGGGTGCTGCATCCGGCGCTGCCGGGCGATGCGGGCCACGCACTGTGGCGGCGCGATTTCACCGGCGCGGGCGGGCTGTTTGCCATCGAGCTCAACGCGTCAAATCCGATGCGACTCGCGGCGATGGTCGACCACTATGAACTGTTCGGCATCGGCTATTCGTGGGGCGGTTTCGAATCGCTGGTGATGCCCGCGCAACTCGTCCGCACGGCGACGCGAATGCCGGCCGGTCCGCTGGTGCGCTACCAGATCGGGCTGGAAGATCCGGCCGACCTGATCCGCGACCTCGAAGCCGGTTTCGCGCGCCTGGCGGCCTGACGTGCAGCGCATCCACGACATCGCCCGCGCGGTCGAAGTCGAGAGCGGCGCGCCGTTTCGTGCCGAGACCGTCACGCCGATTGCCGGCGGATCACGCTGGCAGACGCTGAAGATGGAGAATGCCCGCCACGGCAAACCCGGTGCGGTGTTTGTGAAACTCGGCGAAGCGGCCCACGACGCGGTGTTCATCGCCGAATGCGACGGGCTGGCGGCGCTCGCCCACGCCGCCTCGGGCTTGCGCATTCCGCGACCGATCCTGCGCGGCTGCGACGACGAAGCCGCCTGGCTGGTGCTCGAGTGGATCGAGCTGTCGCCGCTGTCGGCAAGCGCGGCCGCGCGCGCGGGCGAAGCCTTCGCCGATCTGCACCGCAGCGTCGGCAGCGAATTCGGCTGGCCGCGCGACAACTTCATCGGCGCCAGCGTGCAAGTGAACACGCCGTCGAAAGACTGGGTGGAGTTCTTCCAGCACCGGCGGCTGCTCGCGCAACTCCATCTGGCCGCGCAAAACCGCTACCCGGCGAAGATGATCGACCGCGGCGAACGGCTGGTCGCGGACCTGCCGGCGCTGTTCCGCGGCTACGAACCGGCTGCCTCGCTGCTGCACGGCGATCCCTGGGCGGGCAACGTGGCGATGGATGCCGAAGGCCGCCCGGTGGCGTTCGACCCCGCGGTGTATCGCGGCGACCGTGAGGCCGACGTCGCCATGTGCGAGTTGTTCGGCGGCTACCCGCCGGAGTTCTTCGCCGCGTACCGCAACGCCTGGGCGCTCGACGCCGGGTACGCCGTCCGGAAGCACCTGTACAACCTCTACCACATCCTCAACCACGCCAACCTGTTCGCCGGCAGCTACGTCGCGCGCGCCGGAGAGATGATCGAACAGTTGCTCGCCGAACTATGAACCGACCCGCCAGCCGCGAGGCCGCCATCGCCGCCGCGCAGCATCATTTCGATTCGCGCGCCTTCCACGCCGACCTGGCGCGGCGCGTGGCGATGCCCACCGAGAGCCAGAACGCCGAGCGCGGCGCCACGCTGATGGCCTACCTCACCGACGAACTTGCGGTCGCCTTTGGCGCAATGGGCTTCACCACGCAAATGGTTGACGGCGCTCCCGGCAAGCCGCCGTTTCTGATCGCCGCGCGCATCGAGGACCAGTCGCGCCCCACGGTGCTGGGCTATGGCCACGGCGACGTCATTCGCGGCCTCGACAGCGAGTGGCGCGCCGGCCTGTCGCCCTGGGTGCTGACCGAAGAGGGCGACCGCCTCTACGGGCGCGGCACCGCCGATAACAAGGGCCAGCACAGCATCAACCTCGCCGCGCTGGCCGCGGTGCTGCAAACCCGCGGCCGGCTCGGCTTCAACGTCAAGTTCCTGATTGAGGTCGGCGAGGAAATCGGCTCGCCCGGCCTGGCCGAGGTGTGCCGTGCGCATCGCGAGGCCTTGCGTGCCGACGTGTTCATCGCCTCCGACGGGCCGCGCCTGCATCCCGAGCGCCCGACGCTGTTCCTCGGTTCGCGCGGGGTGAAAAACTTCGATCTTGTCCTTGACCTGCGCCCGGGCGCGCACCACTCCGGCAACTGGGGCGGGCTGATCGCCGACCCCGGCATCCGGCTGGCGCACGCGATCGCATCGATCACCGATCGACGCGGCGCGATCCGCGTTGCGCAATGGCGGCCCGCGCCGATCGCCGATTCGGTGCGGCGCGCGCTGGCGGACTGCGAGCCGGGTGGCGGTGAAGACGGCCCGGCCGTCGATCCCGACTGGGGTGAACCGGGGCTGACGCCGGCCGAGCGCGTGTTCGGCTGGTCGAGCTTCGCCGTGCTCGCGGCCAGGGTCGGCAATCCGGCGCACCCGGTCAACGCCATCGCCGGCAAGGCCTGGGCGCGCTGCCAGTTGCGCTTCGTTGTCGGCATCGACGCCGAGGACATCGTGCCGGCATTGCGGCGCCACCTTGCGCGGGAAGGTTTTGCCGATATTGCGGTGGTTGAAACCGGCGACGAGGTCATGCGCGCGACGCGCCTCGATCCGGATACGCCGTGGGTGCGATGGGCGGTGGCCGGTATCGCGCGCACCACCGGCAAGAAGCCGGCGATCCTGCCCAACCTCGGCGGCTCCCTGCCCAACGAGGTGTTTTCGGAAATCCTCGGCCTGCCGACGCTGTGGATTCCGCACTCCTACGCCGCCTGCTCGCAACATGCGCCCAACGAACACATGCTGGCACACACCGCCCGCGAGGGCTTGGCGATAATGGCAGGCCTCTACTTTGACCTCGGCGAAAGCGACGTGCCCCGATGAACACCATTCCCCGCTCCTGGATCCTCGTTGCCGCGTTCATGTCTGCGCTGCAGGTGACCCCGGTGGCCGCACAGGCGCCCGCTGCCGCGGCAGCGGAATACAGCATCAAGGAACACTACACCAAGTACGAATACAGGATTCCGATGCGCGACGGCGTGAAGCTGTTTACCGTCGTATTCGCGCCGAAGGACCACAGCAAGCCGTATCCGTTCCTGATGGAGCGCACCCCCTACGGCGCAGGTCCCTACGGGGTGGACTTTCCGGCGGAACGCCTCGGCCCCTCCAAGGATTTCCCGAAAGCCGGCTACCTCTTCGTCGTGCAGGACGTCCGTGGCCGCTACATGTCCGAGGGCAAGTTCGTCGAAATGACGCCGCACAAGCCGAACAAGAAGGGCAACGAGGTCGATGAGTCGACCGACATGTTCGACACCGTCGAGTGGTTGTTGAAGAACGTACCCAACCACAACGGCAAGGTCGGCATCTGGGGCAATTCGTATCCGGGGTTTTTCGTCTCCGCGTCGATCATCGACAGCCACCCGGCGATCAAGGCCGCCTCGCCGCAGGCGCCGGTGACCGACCTTTATATGAACGACGATGCCTACCACAACGGTGCGCTGATGCTGGCGGCCAACTTCGGCTTCTATCTCAACTTCAAGCCGCAGAAGAACCCGACGCCGGAGCCGAAGAAGTGGGAGCCCTACGATTTCGGCACGCAGGACGGCTACGAGTTCTACCTCAGATTGAAGACCTTGCCGAACATGCTGGCCAAGATCGACAAGACCTCGCTGTTTTTCGACCAGGTCAACAACGACACCTACAACGCGTACTGGAAGTCGCGCAACATCTCGGCCCACCTGAAGAACGTGAAGACGGCGGTGCTGACCGTCGGCGGCTGGTTCGACGCCGAAGACCCGCAGGGGCCGCTGACCACCTACCGCGAAATCGGCCGCCACAACCCGGGAACGGTCAACATGCTGGTGATGGGTCCGTGGGCGCACGGCAGCTGGATCTCGCGCGACGGCGAAAAGCTCGGCCATGTTTCCTTCGGCTTCAAGACTGCGGAGCACTATCGCAAGAACATCCTGCTGCCGTTTTTTGAACAGCACCTCAAGGACAAGGTCGACGACAAGGCGCCGAAGTTGGCCAACGTGTATGCGTTCGAGACCGGAACCAATGTGTGGCGCCAATACCCGGCCTGGCCACCAGCAGAGGCCAAGCCGCGCACGCTGCATTTTCACGCCGGCGGAAAGTTGTCGTGGAGCGCGCCGACCGGCGGCGCCGCGTTCGATGAATACGTCAGCGATCCCGACAAGCCGGTGCCGTTCATCAACGCCATCAGCACCGGCATGCCCGCTTCGTACATGACCGGTGACCAGCGCTTTGCGGCCACGCGCCCGGACGTGCTGGTGTACCAGACCGAGGTGCTGGAAGAAGACCTGACGATCGCCGGGCCGATCCGCGCCAGGCTGTTTGTGTCCAGCAGCGGCACCGACAGCGATTTCGTGGTGAAGCTGGTCGATGTCTATCCGCCCGAATGGCCGGAAGCCGAGGCGAGCGGCCCGCGCCCGAGCGACGTGCCGCCGCCCAAGCACGTCATGGCCGGATACCAGCAATTGGTCCGCGGCGAGCCGATGCGCGCCAAGTTCCGCAACAGCTTCGAAAAACCCGAGCCGCTGGTTGCGGGCAGGGTCGAGCCGTTGTCGTTCCACATGCCTGACGTGCACCACACGTTCCGCCGCGGCCATCGCATCATGGTGCAGGTACAAAGCTCGTGGTTTCCGCTGATCGACCTGAATCCGCAAAAGTTCATGCGCATTCCGGAGGCCAGGCCGGAGGACTTTCGCAAGGCAACGCAGCGCATCCATCGCGGGGGCGCCCAGTCCTCGGGCGTTGAAGTCCTGGTGCTGGGACGGTGAAGGTTGCAATCCGCGCGTCGGCCGATGCGGATGTCACGCGCATCGCGCCGTTCTACATCGACAGCGTCAGGACCGGTACGGCTTCGTGGGAGTACGAACCGCCCAGTGTCGAGGAATTCGCCCGGCGCCGCGCCGAGATCCTTGCCAAGGGCTTTCCCTATCTGGTGGCTGAGTTCGACGGCCGCGTGGTCGGCTACGCGCATGCGAGCAGCTATCGCGCCCGCATCGGCTATCGCTTCACGGTGGAAGATTCGGTCTACGTCGATGCGGCAATGACCGGTCGTGGCATCGGCAAGGCGCTGCTCAACGCGCTGATCGACGAATGCGCCGCGCGCGACTATCGGCAGATGATCGCGGTGATCGGCGACAGCGCCCATGCCGCATCGATTCGCCTGCACGCGGCATGCGGCTTCGAACGGGTGGCGCTGTTTCGCAACATCGGCTTCAAGTTCGGCCGCTGGCTCGACAGCGTGCAAATGCAGCGCGCACTGGGCCACGGCGCGGCAACGGCGCCGCCATCGGCAGACGGCAATGAAAGGCGGTAACGGCGTGAAATCGATGCTGGCCATCGGCATGCTGGGGTTGGCAATGCTTGCCGTGCCGGCTGGCGCGCAAACCGGCAAGCCCCTGTACAAGATGCAGCCGGCAGAGGTGCATGCGTTCCTCGCCGGCCTGCAGAAGACGGAACCGGACCTGCGCAAACGCGTCGGAGCGATCGCGCGAAAGAACATCGGTCAGCCCTACGAGATCTTCCTGCTGGGCGAATTTCCCTTTGAGCTGGCCGACCACCAGCCCTTGTTTGACCTGACCAAGAGCGATTGCCTGGTGTTTGCCGAGCACACTTACGCGATGGCCATGGCGGCGAGTTGGGAGGAGTTCTTCTGGCTGCTGCAACGCATCCGCTACAAGGATGGCGTAATCGGTGTGGCCACGCGCAACCATTACCAGGAAGCCGACTGGAACCGCGCCAACGACTGGCTGGTCAAGGACGTCACCCGTGAACTCGCCGGCTCGCGCGCGGCTGCTTACACAATGCAGGTCGATCGGCGCGCATTTCTGAAAAAGCAGTTCAAGGTCGAGCGTGAGATCGCCGTCGAGACCGTGACCGAAACGTATGTCCCGAAGGCACTTGTCCTGGAACTGCTGCCGCAACTGAAGGAAGGCGATTTCGTCAACGTGGTGTCGAGCAAGGGCAGCGAAACGCTGGTGACCCACGTCGGGCTGATCGTGCTGGGGCCGGGGGGCGAACGCCGCCTGATCCACTCCGCCGAGCCGATGGTGCGCGAGGAGTCGTTTGCCGAATTCATCGCGCGCGCAGCTGCGCGCGAGGCCGGGACGCCGAAGGGACGCGAGCCGCTCAGGCTGCTCGGTTTCAAGTTCCTGCGCCTGAACGAGCGGCCCGATGTGCCGCCGATGAAGCCGCAGCCGCGGCCTGGGCGACCCTGAGCAAGGCGCGCAGCTGACGCGGGCGGCACCGACCGAGGTGACGCGGTGGATCCACGCGGCGAGATTTCGCGTAGGGTGTGGTACCGACGGACCAACCCGGAATTGCCCATGCTGACCGTTCACCACCTCAACAACTCGCGCTCGCAGCGCATTCTCTGGCTGCTCGAGGAGCTGGATGTCGAGTACCGCATCAAGAAATACGAACGCGACGCACAAACCCTGCGCGCCCCGGACTCGCTGCGGGAGGTGCATCCGCTGGGAAAATCCCCGGTGCTGACCGACGGCAAGGTCACGGTGGCCGAATCGGGCGCGATCATCGAGTACCTGGTCGAAACCTACGGCAAGGGACGGCTTATCCCGGCAGCGGGCAGCGAAGCGCGCCGCCGCTACACCTACTGGCTGCACTTCGCCGAAGGCACGGCCATGCCGCCGCTGCTGATGAACCTCGTGTTCAACCGCATCGAGACGGCGCCCATGCCGTT
>DASUDU010000018.1:0-2082 GCA_036275435.1 Usitatibacteraceae bacterium
CGACCCGTTTCCCGGCAACGAAACGCGCATCGGCGAAACCCCGCTGAAGATCTGGCGTGCGCATGTGGTGCCCAGTGACGATCCGCAGCCTCCCGGAACCGTGCTCGAGGCAGGACCGCGGCTGCTGGTGCGTTGCGGCCAACAGGCGCTGGCAATCGACCAGCTGCAAAAACCTGGCGGCCGGCGCCTGACGGCCGCGGAGTTCCTGCGCGGCACGCAGCTTGAACGCGGGACCCGGCTCGCATGAGCGCCGGGGTCGCTGCCGGCATGAGCGCCGCGCAATGCGCCGCCGCGCGGGTTGTCGGCGCGGTGCTGGCCGGGCGCAATCTCGACCGCGCGCTTGAAGAAGAGCTGGCGCGGCAGCGTCGCTTTACCCCCAACGAGCGCTCGGCGGTGCATGCCATCGCATTCGACACGTTGCGCAACTTCGGGTTGCTCGACGCCCAGCTCGACACGCTCCTCAGCGTCCCGGTGACCGACGTCCCGGTGCGCCACCTGCTGCTGGTGAGCCTTGCGCAACTGCAGTATTCCCGTGTCGCGCCGCATGCCGTGGTGGACCAGGCGGTCAATGCCGTTGCCGAGCTCGGCTTCGCGCGTGCCAAGGCGCTGGTCAACGCCGTGCTGCGCCAATGGCTGCGCGCGCCGACGCGCTTTGCGCGCGAGCGGTTCAAGAGCGAGCAGGCACGCTACGACTTTCCCCCGTGGTGGATCCGCCGGGTGCGAGCCGAATACCCGCAACAGGCCGAGGCGATTCTGGCTTCGGCCCATGCGCACCCGCCGATGTGGCTGCGCGTCAACCGCCGGCGCTCCGACGCGTCCGGGTATGTGGCGGCGTTGGCCGCGCAGGGGCTGGCGGTTCGCGAACAGCGCGGCGACGCCGTCTGCCTGGAGCGCGGCGTGCCGGTGCACGACCTGCCGGGATTTCGCGAAGGCCTGGTCAGCGTGCAGGACCTGGGTGCGCAGCTGGCCGCCTGGATCCTCGATGCCGAACCGGGCTCGCGCGTGCTCGATGCCTGTGCCGCGCCCGGCGGCAAGGCCGCGCACATCCTCGAGATCGCCGATGTCGAGTTGCTGGCGCTGGACCAGGACGCGCAACGCCTGTCGCGCGTCGACGAGACCTTCAAGCGGCTGGGCCTTGCCGGAACCGCACGCGTTGCCGATGCCGCCGAATGCGAATGCTGGTGGGACGGCCGCATGTTCGACCGAATCCTGGTCGATGCCGCCTGCTCCGGCTCGGGCGTGGTGCGGCGCCATCCGGACATCAAGTGGCTGCGCCGCGAATCCGACCTGGCCGGATTCGCGCGCCAGCAGGAGCGCTTGCTAAACGCGCTTTGGCGCTGCCTGGAGGTTGGTGGTAGATTGCTCTACACGACCTGCTCGGTGTTTGCGGCGGAAAACGACGCGGTGATCGGGCGTTTTCTGGCCGGTCATGCCGAGGCGCGGCGTCTGGAGGCCCGGACTGCGCCGCGCGCAGCCGCCGCGGCCGATCCTTTCCTGGCACTGCTGCCATCCGACGGGCGGCTTCCCCCGGACCATGCACACGACGGATTCTTTTACGCGCTGCTGGAAAAGGCCCGCTGAGGGCCTCGTCCGCTGGGCCGGCGCCCTGTTGCTTGGGTTGGCGGCATTGGTCGCGCCGCCAGCCTGGGGCAATGCGACCGTGACGGCGGCAAAACTCGAGCTGACCGACGAGGGCTACCAGCTCAACGCCGACGTCGAACTGCAATTGGCACCCGCGCTGTTCGAGGCGGTGCGCAAGGGCGTGCCCCTGTATTTCCAGGCCGAGTTTGAGCTCACGCGCGGGCGCTGGTACTGGTTCGACCAGCGCATCGCCTCGGCCCAGCGCGAGCGGCGCCTGTCGTTTGCCCCGCTGACCGACCAGTACCGCGTCGTCACCTCCGGGATTTCCCAGACCTTGTCGAGCGCCGAGGATGTCGCGCGCGTGCTCTCGCGCATCCGCTCGTGGACGGTTGCCGAACGCGGCCAGCTCAAAGCCGGCGAGCGTTACGAGGCGGCGCTGCGCTTTCGGCTCGACAGCAGCCAGTTGCCCAAGCCGTTCCAGCTGAGCGTGCTCACCGCGCG
>DASUDU010000019.1:0-4061 GCA_036275435.1 Usitatibacteraceae bacterium
GGCGAGCGCATAGTCGTTGCGCGGATCGAGCGCCAGCGCCTCGCGAAAATGCCTTGCCGCCAGCTCGGAATCGCCACCGCGCATGGCCGCGGCAGCCAGGCCCAGGCGCGCATCGAGGGACTGCGGATCCCCGGACAGGACTTTTTCATACAGGGCAACGGCCTGCCGCGTATCGCCCGACCGCAGCGCCGCATACGCAGAGGACAGGTCATCCGAAAGCGGCTTCGCAACGGGCCCCTTCGAGGGGGCAAGGCTCAATGCCGGTTCTTTCCTTGGTGGCTTGGCGCGGATTTCACTGGCCAGTCGCTCATTGGCAGACAATCCGGGCGCCGTTGCAACCTGGCGCTTCACGTCTTCTACGCTTTCCGGAGCGGGCGGTGGCAACAGGGGCGGCGCTGCCGGCTGCGCAGCAGCTGCAGCTGCGCTCGGTTGGGCGGCGACTTGACCGGTTCCGGGGGCCGGCGCAGGCAGACCCGGTGGCGGCGCGGGCAGCGTTGGGCGAGGCGCCATCGCCAGCGGCTTGCTGATCGAGTTCACCTCATTCCACACATACCAGCCGCCGCCGCCGATGGCGACAATGCCAACCGCGATTGCCGGCAACATCCAGCCCGGCCGGTTGCCGGCCGCCTTGGATTCCGTTCGCTTGGCCTGGAACATGTTGCGAACCGCATCACGCTGCTGCGAATCAGAAACCACGCTTGCGGCGGGAGGCGTCGCTGCGGTGGCCGCGGATGCGGGCGGCAAAGCAGGACTCTTGGTTGGTTTGGCAGCGTGGGGGGGCTCAACGTCCTCAAGCGCGAAGTCGAGGCCCTTGCCCGGAGTTTTTGCCTTGGTGCCGCCCTCGTTGCCCATCTTCTGGGCGGCGCGCGCCGGAACACTCAAGCTTTCCTCGGCAATCGACAGCGACTTCGCGCTGGCCGCTGCGGGCGCCTGCGACGGCTTTGCGTCGGCGCGAGCAGGCATCTCGGATGGGGGCAGCGAACCTGCCTCTTCGCTGTCCGGTTTTCCCGGTTGCTTGGCGCGCTTCGCTTCCTCGGCGCGACGGAGCGCATCGAGGAGCAGGCTCATGGGGTTTGCTTGGCTTCTTTGGCGGGCGGCGAACCCGGCAGCCAGGACTTTGGCTTGTTCGGATCGAGCGATGGTGACGGGTCGGTGAAGAACTGGCCGTCGGGGAGGTATTTGCGGTATTCCGCCAAATCGCCTTCGACGCTGGCATCGCGAATCACCGTGGCGCGCATGAACACCACCAGTTCAGACTTGCGCGCGTTGTCGTTTCGGTAGCTCACGGCGTCGCCAAAGACGGGAATTCTCGCCAGAACCGGCAAGCCGTCCCGGCTGGCCGAAAAACTGTCTTGCATGAGGCCGCCAAGGACTGCCGTCTGGCCGCTGGCAACGCGCAGCATGGTCTCGAATTCCCGGGTCTGGATCTGCGGCACGCGGCTGACGACATTGGTACGGGCGAGGTCCGGATTCGGATCGTTCACGTACGACGTGATGCGCGTCACGCTGGGCCGGACATTGAGGTTGATGATGTCGTTTTCGCTCACCTGTGGAGTCACGTTCATCACAAAGCCTTCGGGCACGACGTTGGGTGTCGTCGTGTAGGTGACGATTGCCGCCTGTCCCTGCTGCCCCGGGGTGACTTCGGACTTGATAGTGAAATAGACGTTGTTCTCGACGACCCGCATTACCGCCGTCTGGTTGTTGAGGGTCATGATCTTCGGGCTCGACAGCACCTTGGTGTTGCCGAACGAATTGAGCAGGCGCACGGTGCTGCTGATATCGCCGCCTGCTGCCGCGTTCGGATTGCGGTATTGCAGCGAGAAGAACGGCGACTCCTGCAGGTTGGCACCGGTAAAGCTCTGGCGGAACGAGTAGCCGAGGTTCTGCAAACCCAGCGCCGACCAGTCGACGCCTGCCTGGTACTTGTCATTGAGAACCACTTCCACAACGGTGGCCTCGATGAGGACCTGGCGACGCGCAGCGCCGCCGATCTGCTCGATGAATTCACCGACCTTTTCGTGCTGCCGCGAGGTGGCACGCACCGCCAGGGTTCCTGTTTCCGGGTTGACGATCACCGACGCGGCTTCGCGAAAGGTCAGGCGCTGCGAGACGGTTTCCTGGGCATTCTGCGATTCGCTGACGCCGGGACCCGTGGTGTTCTGCGTCGTCGCACTGGCGCGCCGCTGCGCCGCGGTCTGTGTAACAGTCGAGGCGGCCACTGCCTGGCTGCGCGACTGGCTGACCGTCTCCGAACTGCCCTCGGGCAACAGCTTGTCGGTTTCGCGCAGCAAGTCCTTGATGTTCTTTTCCAGGCTTTCCCAAAACCGGTTCCGGCTGACGTTGTCCAGGCGGATCAGCGAGCTGTTCTGTCCGGAAGCTGCGCCGGAGGCTCCGCCGCCCGCCCCGCCGGCAGATGCGACCGCCGGGCCGACCACCTGGGTCTGGACGCCGATCGAACCCGCGGAATCGCGCTGCATATTGACGTAATCAACCCGGTAGATCTTCAAATAGGGCTGATCGGGACGGATCACGATGTTCGGACCATCCGATTCCCAGCGCATGTCGACCTGCTTGGCGATGCGCGTGAGGATCTGCTTCAGGGTCTGGTCGATCGCATTGAGCGTCACGCGGCCCTCGATACCCGGATGCACGTCGATGTTGACCTTGGTATCGCGGCTGATGACGAACATCAGTTCCTGGACCGGAACGTCCTTGACCGTCACGGAATAACGCAGTTCCTCGGCCTTGGCCTTGGGCGGCGGCGGCAAGGGGATGTGGTGAACCGGCGCCGGCACCCGCTGGGATTGGGCGGCGACATTCTCCGGGGACTGACCCGCAAGGTGTCCGTCGTTCTTGGCAACCGGCAAGGTGCCGCACGCAGCCAACAGCAGGCCGGCAAGCCCTGCGCAGCTGTGTTGAATTGCCCTGTACTCAAGAGGCAGTTCGCCGTCGGCGAAAAGTCGAATCATCGGGTTGGTCGGTCCAAGTTCGCGATTTGAGCCGTCGTCCGGTCTCTGAGCAGGCAAAACGCAAGGCTCCGGCGACAGGTCTCAGTCACCTTTATATGACGGTTTCCCAATAAAAGCAATGGGTTGTCAGATATTTTGCAATCTTTACTTTAGTAATTTGGCTTGGGCGCGGAGATGCGCGCCGTCTAGCCAGGCCGCTACGCGCCTGCCCGGGTGCGTGCGCGAATGTCCAGCAGGTTGCGCACATAGGGCCGAAACGACGAAAGTCGCGGCGGAATGCGCGGCAGTTCTGCGCTGGCATCAGAGAAGCCTGCGAACGGGCCAACCAGCAGGTTTACCCGCGGGTTTTCGGGGCTTCCGACCGGAACCAGCAACAAGCGCTCGTCTTCGATCAGCTTCGAGGCTGCCCGGACAAAGTCGACGATGGCCTCACGGTCGCGAGCGTCGGCCGACATCAGCTGGACAAAGTACGCCTGCGACTCGATCCGGGCAAGTCGCGATGCATCGCGTGCGATCCGTTCATCAAGCCATGCCGACCCCGCGGCGGCCGGAACGATACGCTGCGGTGATGCCGACTCGACGGGCACGCGGGCAGAGCCCGCCGGTGTCTGCGCGGCATCAATGGGCGGGACGGCAGTGACCGCGGAAGCCGAAGGCGCCGCCGCCCCAGCGGAAACGGCAGGAGGTTTCAACGGTTGGGCAACCGCGGCTTCGGCCAATGGTTCGGTTTTTGGTGGTGAACCTGCTGTCGGATCGGTTGTTTTTGCAATCGGCGACGCGCCTGCCGGCGCCAGTGGCAGCTCATTCGCGGGCTGCGCATTGCCTGCCTTGAGCGTCGGCGTTTCGACCGGCTTCGCAGGCACGGCGGCAAACTGCAGGGCCGCGAACCAGCCGGCCGCCAGTCCCGCCGCGAGGCCAAGCACGGCTGCCAACGCGACCGGCCTCCATAGCGGACGCGAGGGCGCGGGCTCCATGATGATGCGCGTGTCGGCAATGGCCGCACGCACATGGTCGACCGTGACATTGTGGGTGCCTTGGGCGTAGGCAGCCAGGAGGGTCTTGTCGGCGTAGATGTTGATGCGCCGGGTC
>DASUDU010000020.1:0-3381 GCA_036275435.1 Usitatibacteraceae bacterium
GCGCGGCGCCAGCGGTTGCGCAGCGCGATGGCCACCGCGCGCTTGGCCGCGGCCTGTCCGACGATGTGCTTGTCGAGTTCGGAGACGATTTCTTTGGGGGTCATCATGGAGAATCTGGTGAACCGTGAACAGTGAACGGTGAACGCAGGCGATCGGTCAAGGTCGGGTTGCGATTGCGTCAAGAAATCGCCACCGCAAAAGAATCCCGCAACCCTGGCGCCCCCTTTGACAACGTGCCAGGCGCGCAATCATCGACATTGCACTCGGTTCACTGTTCACCGTTCACAGTTCACCAAATGAAGACGGACTTCAAAGCACCTCAATCGTATGATTCGGGTTGGTATAGATGCACAGGTCGCCGGCAATCTCCAGCGCCTTCTTGACGATGTCCACGGGAGGCAGTTCGGTATTGTGCAGCAGGGCCAGCGCCGCGGCCTGCGCATAGGCGCCGCCGGAGCCGATGGCCAGCAGGCCGTGCTCGGGTTCGAGCACATCGCCGGTGCCGGTGATCACCAACGAATGCTGGCGGTCCGCCACGGTGAGCATCGCCTCGAGGCGGCGCAGCATGCGGTCGGTGCGCCAATCCTTGGCCAGTTCGATCGCCGCGCGCATCAGGTGCCCCTGGTGCTTGTCGAGCTTGCCTTCGAAGCGCTCGAACAGGGTGAACGCGTCCGCCGTGGCGCCGGCAAACCCGGCCAGCACCTGATCCTTGTAGAGCCGGCGGACCTTGCGCGCCGAGGCCTTGACGATGATGTTGCCCAGCGTGACCTGGCCGTCGCCACCCATGGCCACGCGCTCGCCGCGCCGAACCGAGAGGATGGTGGTGCCGTGAAACGATTCGGGAGCGGACATTCGCGTCAGATGGGGGCGGGGCGCGCGATTGCAAGCGTCGGCGTCAGGCCGACTTCCTGCGCATCAGGATCGCGTGCTTGGTCATGCCGAACACCTCGAGGAGGGCGGCGACCAGTTCGTTGAGGTTGGACAGGATCACGCGCTTTTGCGACAAGTGGATGGCGCGAACCGTCTCAAAGAACTCGCTGGCCATCGCAAAGTCGACGCGCAGCAGTCCGCTCATGTCGACCAGCACTTCCTGCTGGCGCGAAGCGGCGTGGATCGACAACTGCTTGAGCTGGTCCTTGTTGTTGGCGCTGATCACGCCGCGCATCGGAAACCCGGCTTCGGTCGAGGCCGATGCCTCGTCGGGCGCAGCCTTCTTGCCCTCGGCACTTCCGCCCCCGGGCCGCGTCACCACTTCCCAGGGCGGCGGCGACATTTCGAAGGCGACCGCGTACTCCAGCCCGAGATCCTCGTATTCCTGGAGCCGGCCGTCGAGGATGTACAACTCGAACAGCAGCGACCAGAACCCCTGCGAGGCGCCGGCCGGCTGGCCGTCCAAGTCGTTGATGCGCGAGCGCAGCAGGGCGGTGAAATCGTTGAAGCCGTTGAACCACAACGGGATTTTCGAGCGGCGCAAGCGCGCCAGCACCAGCGACAGCAATTCGGCTTCCTCGGACTGGATCGACTTGATTTTTTCGAAGCCGATGCGGCAGGTGCCCATTTCCTTGGCAAAGGCCTCGAAACGGTCGATCTCGCCGAGCAGGGTGCCGTCGCCGGCCGGGTTGATCGGAAAGAAGTCCTTGCGCTCACGTTTTTCCTTGCGCCGCGGGTCGGGAGTGTCGGAGGCGCTGGACCAGATCGGCGGCGAGCGCTCGAACTTTACCGTGAACAGCATCGACAGCGCGTCGAATTCCTTGCGGTTGTTGGTGAGCTGGTAGAAATCGAACAGCATGAGCCAGATGCGCAGGCTGTCCTTGCCCTCCTTCGACTTGAGGTGCTCCTTGAGCACCTGTTCGGCCGCGTCATAGCAATCGGCGGCGTAAAGGATCGATGCCTCGTATAACGGCGGGAAGGCGGTCGCGTCCGGCGAAAGCTGGTCGCTGGTAAAGCTGCCGGATGAGTTCATCACCGCGCGCACCGTTGCCGTGCCGGCGGCGCCTCCACCGCCGGTGTTCGCGGGACGCGCGACGGGGCGCTGCGGAGGGGCGGCCATCAGGGCTTCACCGGCTCGGCGTCGACCAGCCGGTAATAGAGCGACGAATCATTGACCAACTCCAGCTTGCCGGCCACCAGCACCGGATCCCATTGGTTGAACTCCACGGGAATCCGCGCCAACACCTCAACCATCGAGTCGGGTCCCTGGGAAACACAGAACGGGCAATGCGTCGGCAGAGGGGAGAGCAGGAAGTGCTTCTGTTTGGTCGTCGTCGACAGCGGCAGAACAAAGCCGTACAGCTTGACCGGCTTGTTGTCGAGGGCCTTCAGAGCGCTGCCGAACTCGGGGCGAAGCATCGTCTTGCCGTCCTTGCGCTCCTCGACCAGCTTGACCTGGCGAAAGGTCAGCCACGCAACGGTTCCGGCCGGCAGGCCGTCCTTGGGCAGGTAGGAGAGCAACTGGTCGTCGGCGATCGCCGGGGTGGACGCTGCGCCGGCCGCCGCCGGGCCCTTGGCTGGCTGCGCGCAGGCGAGCGCCGCCCACAGGAAGGCGACCAGCCAACCGGTTCCGCGCAGTGCAATTCCAAAACCTCTTGCCATTGTCCACCTGACATCGACGACGATCATAGACGAGCCAGCCATTGCGGCATGGCGCGCCGGTAGACGCGCCATGCCGGCACCGCAGCCGCGAGCAGTGCCAGCGCCAGCGTTCCGGCCAGCAGCCACGGCTCGCCCGGTGCCGCCTGCCACGCATCAAACCCCGCGCCCTGGCGTTGGGCAAACAACGCACTGATGCGCTCGGCTGCGCCATGGCCCAGCGCCAAGCCAAGTATAACGCCCGCGATGCCCAGCAGGAGGCCCTGCAGGAGCACGGCCAGGACGACGACACGGCGCGGCGCGCCCAGCAAGCGCAGCAACGCGAGGTCGGCGGCACGGTCCGACAACGCACTGCCCAGGCCGGCAAAAATGCCCGCCGCGCCGATGGCCAGCAGCGCCAAGGCGATGCCCTTGATCACTTGCGCGCCGCTGCCCAGATAACCGAACAGGCGGCTGAGTTCGGCCGCCGGGCTGGCCGCCTGCAGCTGGCTCTGGCTGTTGACGTGCCGCTGCAACGTTGCCGCGGCCAGCGGCGTGGCGTATTGCAGCAGCAGCGCGGTGATCTCGCGCCCTACATCGCGATGCGCGTCTTGCTCGTGGTGGGCATGCCGATCCTTGTCGGGCACGGCCGCCGCCACGCTCACGCCATGTACCTGCCAGACGCTCTCGAGCGGTGTCACGATGAGCCGATCGAGGACGCTGCCGGTCGGCGCGAGGATCCCGGTGACGGTGAATGGGTGCGATTCGTGCGCCCCGCCGCCTTCGCCCAGGCCATGCGAGCCGGCAAAGCGG
>DASUDU010000021.1:0-2788 GCA_036275435.1 Usitatibacteraceae bacterium
CCGTTGTGGGCGCTCGGCTGGTCGGATGCGCTGGCCGCGGTGGCGCTGGGCTTCGACCGCCTGGTGCGCAAGCGGGTCAATGACCGGGAGCTGCTCGAGCGCAAACGCGCACTGGAGGCCGCGGTCGCGGAGCGTACGCAATCGTTGCTCGCCGCCAACGAGGAACTGGCCGCCGTGCGCGATGCCTACATCAAGCTTGCCGAGGTCGACGCGCTGACGCAGATCGGCAATCGCCGCTATTTCGAGAAGGAGCTTAACCGTGCGATGGCCCTCACCTCGCGCCTGGCGATGCCGCTGTGCCTGATGATTGCCGACATCGACTACTTCAAGGCTGTCAATGATCGACTGGGCCACCCGGTCGGCGACGAGTACCTGCGCAAGATTGGCCGGGTGCTCGCCGACACTGCGCGGCTGGGCGAGGACATCGTCGCACGCCTGGGTGGGGAGGAGTTTGCGATCCTGCTGATCAATACCCGGCAGGAGGGCGGCCAGGTGTTTGCCGAGCGCGTGCGCGGCGCGGTCGCGGCACTGGAATTGGCGAACTCCGGCGGGGTCAACGGCCGCGTCAGCCTGTCGATCGGCGTGACGGTGCGTGATCCGAGCGAGCAGATCGACGCCGCCCAACTGATCGAGCGCGCCGACATCGCCCTCTACCAGGCCAAACGCGAGGGGCGCGACCGCATCGTCGTGCTGTGAGGGGCCGGGCGCGATGCCGGACTCGACTCGGCAGGCGCGGTTGGCGCACAATACCGCGCGGGTACCTCCCGGCTTCGCGGAGCCGGACACCGGCATGTCGGGGCACACCGGCGGCCATCTACCGGGGACTGGAACTTGGCGCGGATTCTGATTGTTGACGACGAAGAGCTTTACCTCGAATTGGCCGAGCGCACGCTGCGGCAGGCCGGCCATCTGGTGACGGTGGCATCATCGGCGCGCGCGGCCGTGCAGCTGGCCGACAACGACCCGCCGGACCTGCTGATCTCGGATATCAGCATGCCGGACATGAGCGGCTTCGACCTGGCGGCGATCATCAACACCGACGCCGCCCGGCGCTGGATCCCGGTGATTTTCATGTCCTCGTACGACGATGTCGGTTCGCTGCGCGAGGCCTTTGCGGTCGGCGCGGTCGATTACCTGGTCAAGCCGTTCAACCGCGAGAAACTCGCTTCGACCGTGGAGAAGAAGCTGGCCGAGGCGTCCCGCCGGCGCGAGGCCGATGCCGCGGCCGGCAGCGCAATGCCGTTGATCCCGGGCTATGAGGTCATCAGCCCGCTCGGCGAAGGCGGCATGGGTCATGTCTACCTTGCCAACCGCCTGGCAGGCGGCGAGCGTTGTGCGCTCAAGGTGCTCACGCTCATCGATGAAGGGCATGGGCAGACGCAACAGGTTGCGCGCTTCCTCGACGAGCGCGCCATGCTCGCGCGCGTCGACCATCCGTCGGTGGCCAAGGTCATCGACCATGGCATCTGCGAAAACCACATCTACATTGCTATGGAGTACTTTGCCTGCGGCGACCTCAAGCTGGCGATGGCGCGCGGCCTGTCGATGCAGACGGCACTGGGCTATGTGCGGCAGATCGCCGAGGGGCTGGGCGCCGTCCACGCCAAGGGCATCATCCACCGCGACATCAAGCCGGCCAACGTCATGCTGCGCAACGACGGCTCGCTGGCGCTGGTCGATTTCGGCATCGCCAAGGAACTGAGCGCCGACAAGACCATGACCATCGACGGCGAACTGATCGGCACGCCGCACTACATGAGCCCGGAGCAAATCGAGGCGCGCGCGCTCGATGCGCGCAGCGACTTGTACAGCCTTGGCGCGCTGATGTTCGAGCTGCTAACCGGCCGGCGGCCGTTCAATGCCGATCGCATCGAGGGCGTGCTGATGCAGCACGTCCACGCGCCGCGACCGGTGCTTCCCGACGCGCTCAGCATCCTGCAACCGGTGATCGACCGGCTGATGGCGGTCAGCCCCAAAGATCGCTACGCGAACGTCGATGCCTTCCTGCGCGATTTTGCCGTGGTTGAAATGCTGCGATTCGGCGGCGACAGCAACGTCGTGAAGGCCACGTTCGGCGCGGTTCCCGGGCTCGACACGCTGCCGAGCGGCTAGCGATCGGATGCGAAAGTCCTTGACTGGCGGGGGTTCTGGCGGCAAACCGGCTGGAAAGCCTCGCCGGTTCTGGAGTTTTTCCCGGCTCTGCTAGCGATTGGGCAGGCGCCACAGCCAGGCGGCCACGATCACGCAGCAGGCGGCGGGAATCCAGCCCAGGTGCGCCGGCAGCATCCACGCCGACCAGACGCAGCCGGCCACCATCATGACCGAAGCCAGTTGCTTGGCCCTGAGCGGCACGGCGCGGCGCTCGCGCCAGTCCCTGACCATGGGGCCGAAGCGCGGATGGTTCAACAACCAGGCTTCGCAGCGCTCGCTGCCGCGCGCGAAACAGAACGCGGCGAGCAGCACGAAGGGCGTGGTCGGCAACAGCGGCACGACGATGCCGATGATCCCGGTCAGCAGGGCGAGTGCACCGGCAAGGATCCACAGCACGCGGCGGGTTTGCCCGGTGAGCGCGCGGGAATTGCGGATCAGGGCATCGCGCATTGCGGGTAACGCTCAGCGCACGAGAAAGCCGTCGACCAGCGGATCCGCCGGATCGAAGACAAACTCGCTGCGACCGCAGTAATGGGCGCGGCCCGAAACCTCGGGAATCACCGCCGCATGCGGGCCGAACGTGACGTTGTCGACGATGCGCACGCGCAGGCTCGAATCGACGATGCTCTCGATGTCG
>DASUDU010000022.1:0-2429 GCA_036275435.1 Usitatibacteraceae bacterium
CCGGCGCCCGCAGGGCCGGCTGTGACGTGTAGTGGTTCAACCGGGAGGGGATATGAAACTACGCAACAACGCCACCGCGCGCGCCCGCGCCGGCCGGTACGTGCTCGCCGCGGCGGCGCTGGCCGCATCCGGCGGCGCGCACGCCTTGAAGTTCCAACTGACGGACAGCATCGAAGGCTCGTTCGATACCACGCTGGGCTACGGCATCCAACTGCGCACCGAGCATTACGACCGCGACCTGTCGCAGGCTCGGCCGGGCGGCACACTAGCTGGCGAGCTCGGCAACATTCAGTACGGCAACCGTACAGTGTTCGACGATAAATGGGATGTGTTTTCCAACATCGTCAAGGCCTCGCACGACGTGCAACTGAACGGTGGTCGCTGGAGCGCCTTCCTGCGTGGCAACTATTTCTATGATTTCGCCATGTTGGGCAAGGACGAGTGGCTGCCGCAGGCGGCCGAGAACCGTGCCATCAAGCACGGTGACATCACGGACGCCTATTTCCTGACCCGTCTCGGCAGCAGCGACCAGTTCACCGTTCGCCTCGGCAAGCAGGTGATCTCCTGGGGTGAGAACACCTTCATCGGCGGGTCGCTGAACGACATCAACACGGTCGACATCAGCAAGCTTCGGCAGCCCGGCGTGGAACTGAAGGACGCGCTGGTCGGCACGCCGGCGGCCTACTTCAGTTGGCAGATGACCGATGCGCTCTCGCTGGAGACGTTCGTGTTGTTCGGCTACGACGAACTCAAGGTCGATACGCTTGGTCAGTTCTTCGGCACCAACGATCAAATCGTGGACGGCGGGGGATTTGCCAACACGATGGTCCTGTATGACCCACCTGGCCCGCCCCCGGCGCAGCTTGGCGCGCAGTGTGTGTCACCGGACGGTGGTGTATGCGGAGCCGTTGCGCCGGGAGGAATTCCTGTGGCCAGAGCGCCGGATGACATCGCGCCAAAGGGTGGTCAGTACGGCGTGGCGCTACGCTACTACGCGCCGAATCTTGGCAATGGTTTCGACTTTGGCCTGTACTCCCAGAACCTGCACGACCACAACCCGCAGGTTTCGTCGATTGTGGGCAGATCCACGGCTCCCGGCAGGTATTTCGTCGAGTACGCCGAGGACGTGGAGCGCTACGGCCTGAGCTTCAACACGACTCTTGGCCCTTGGGCCGTCGGTGGTGAGTACAGCTACCGGCGCAACGCACCGATTCAGGGCTTGGGATACCTGTTCGCCGCGGCCTACGGGGCCGATGGTCGGACCGGACTTGCCCCCAATCTGGTCGCTGGCACCAATTACCGTGGGTACGAGCGGTACAAGCGGCACCAGATTCAGCTCACCACGCAGCGGCTGTGGGGGCCGATGCCGATGCTGCTCGGCGCCGACCAGTGGAACACCATCGGCGAGGTGGCGTTGGGCTGGGTGGACGACGTGCCGGGTGTGCCTGTAGATGGCCACGCGAACTCGCCGTCTGGAACGCCGGCGACGCTCGCGCTGCTGCAGGCGGCGGCGATTGCCGGCGACGGCTTCGTCCGCTTCGACGACATCACGGGCCACTTCTGGGGCTTTCAGGCGCGGTCGACGCTCACCTACAACAACATTCTGTTCAACCGCATCAACATGGACTTCAACACGGCCTTCCGTTGGGACGTGGAGGGCGTGTCGCCGGAGTTGGGCGGCGGCCAGTTGTTCGTCGGTGGCCGCAAGCAGTTGTCGCTCGGCGTCACCTTTGACTACGCGCTGCGCTGGAAGGTGGGCATCAACCAGACCTTTATCTTTGACGGCGAGGACGACCAGTTCCGGCCGATCACGCGTTCGCGTCCCATCAACAACGTCGACCGCGACTTCCTGTCGTTGGACGTGAGCTACACGTTCTGATGTTGCATCCGGGCCGGCGTCTAGGGGTTGATGCCGGCCCGTTTTTCTGATCATTCGGGGGAGTCATGAAAGCGATCATATCGGTGGCGAGCCTGGCGCTCGCCGTGGTTGTGAGCGGCGTGCCGACCGCGGCAAACGCCAAGGTATCGCCGGAGGAAGCGGCCAAGCTCGGCATCGAAGGCACCGAGCTGACGCCGCTGGGTGCCATTCGCGCGGCGAATGCGGACGGCAGCATCCCGGCTTGGGAGGGTGGCATCAAGACGCCGCCCGCCGGTTACACGCAGGGCGGCTGGTATATCGACCCGTACGCCGACGACAAGGTGCTGTTCACCATCACCGCGCAGAACCACGAGCAGTACAAGGACAAGCTGTCCGCGGGTCAGATCGCGATGCTCAATAAGTACCCGGGCAGCTTCAAGCTGAATGTGTACCCGACCCGGCGCAGTGCGTCGTATCCGAAAGAGGTGTACGAGAACAGCATCTGGAATGCGAGCAATACCGATTGGTGTAACCCTCCGCTCGGCAAGGACCGCGAGGAGCGCTGCGTGAA
>DASUDU010000023.1:0-7745 GCA_036275435.1 Usitatibacteraceae bacterium
TGGCCGGCGCGGCGCACGCTTCCGCAACCGTTGGCCAACCCGCCCCGGGCTTCACGCTGACCGACCTCGATGGCAAGAGCGTCAGGCTGTCCGACTTCAAGGGCCGGCACGTGGTCCTGGAATGGCACAACCATGCCTGCCCCTTTGTCGCCAAGCACTACGAAAGCGGCAACATGCAGAGCCTGCAGAACAAGTACGATGCCAAGGACACGGTGTGGTTGTCGATCAATTCGACCAACCCGGGGCATCAGGATTACCTGACCAACGAAAAGAACAAGGCGTACCTGAGCGCGATGAAGGCGGCACCCGATGCCTATCTTCCGGATCCCGAAGGCAAGGTCGGCACCGCGTATGGCGCCAAGACCACGCCGCACATGTACATCATCAATCCGGCCGGGACCCTGGTCTATGCCGGTGCCATCGACGACAAGCGGTCGACGAACAAGGAAGACATCAAGACGGCGAAGAATTTTGTGGTTGCCGCGCTCGACGAATCCAAGGCCGGAAAAGCGGTCAGTGTCGCCACCAGCACGCCGTATGGCTGCAGTGTCAAGTACCGCTGATCGGGCTTAGCGCAGCCATGCGGGCTTAGCGCGCGGCGGCTCGAACCGTTGCCAGGCCTTCGGCCCGGGCGATCGCACTTTGCACGGCTCGATGTTGCTCGCTCCCTGGGGCAAGCTGTGCAAGAAGGGCCTGCCAGTATTCGGCGGCCATTGCGTACTCGCGCTGTTCATAGGCCGCGCTGCCGGCCATTTCCAGCGCTTTCGGATGCGTCGGGCGCAGGGCCAGTGCCCGCGCAATGAGTTCGCGAGGCCGACCTTTGAGCATGCCCCCCTGCGCCATGCCGACGGCATCGGCCCAATCGCAAAGCACGCCCGGGTCGGCGGCGATCTTGTTTGAGGCCGCGACGGCCTTTTCGAACGCGGCGGCGGCCTCGGCATAGGAATTGGCGTCGAACTCCGCGTAGGCAAGCAAGGCCCAGCCGCGGCCGTCACGCGGATTGCCTTCGGCATTGCGGCGCAACGCTTCCCGCGACAGCGCCGGGATGCGTGGTGCTCCGGCCAGTCGTTCGCGCGGGGCCGATGCGAGCGCTTGATCATCGGCGTCGATCGCTTTCACTGTCGCCGCGACAGGCGGGGCCTTCGAATCGGCAACCTCCGGCGCGCAACCGCTGAGGGCGCCCGCGCTGACGCCGCATGCCAAGGCAATGACCACAGCCAGCGCGGCGCGCCCTTGCGCGCCGCCTGTGGACGATCGGACCACCGGTTGCCGACTCAGCGTTTCACCGGTGTTGCTGCAGGCTGAGCCGGCGCTGCCGGGGCGGGCGGAGCCGTCGCCGCGGATCGCTTCGCGGCCATCGCGTCCTCAAGCTGCTTGATGCCGGCCTGCGAAATGGTCATTGACTTGTTCAACGATTCCACCGCCTCGTCGGGATTGTGGAAATGCGCGCCGTTGCTCGCGGTCCACCATTCCCAGTTGATGTGCGCTTCGTAGTGTTTCTCGCGCACCTGGTTGAGCGTGGTCTCGTCGACGCCCGCGGCGCGGGCCTCGTCGAACTTGTCGATCATGCGCGTGAGCCAGTATTCGGCCTTGCGCACCTTGCCCTGCACGCGGTTCTTCAGCGAGTCGATCGCGTAGTGCGCCTGCTTTTCGGTCCACTCGTGGCAGTCGAGGCAGGCTTCCTTGAGGTAGCGCGTCGGGCTGGTCTGCCAGTGCGAGGTGAACAGCTTGCCGGTCTTGGCATCCTTGACCTTCGGCATGTGGCAGTCGGCGCAGGTGGCGCCGGCCTTGTGGTGGACGCTGCCATAGTAATTCTCCGCGTCCGGATGTTGCCCCTTCCACAGCATCGCGCCGGTGATGCCGTGCTTGAAATCGCGGAATTTCAGATCCGTGTAGTGCTTGGCCAGGTCGGCAACCTTCTTGAACGGGAAATGATTGGTGCGGCTGTCGACCATGGTTACCGGCTTGCCGTCGAGGTCGGTGCCGGGGTTGCAGTTGTATTCGACGTGGCACTGCGCGCACATCAGGTTGGCATCGGCATGCGACAGCAGGCCGATCTTGCGCGTGTAGCCGCGAGTGCCGAGGTCGCGGATGTCGATCTTCGCGCCCTTCGGGTCGGCGTGCCAGACGGTGTCCTTTTCCGGCCGCGTCACTGCCTGCAGAAGCGCATCGCGCACCACGCGGGGCCCGGCGCTGTGCGGGTCATGGCAGAAGAAGCAGTTCAGGGAGTGGTTCACGTCCTGGACAAAATCCACGACTTTGGAGGTACGGCTCCATTTGGCGCCGGGGACCGGATCTCCCATGTAAGCCCAGTCAAGGATGTGGTCGGCGCTCTTGCAGGACATGCATACCGGGTTCGCCGCCGCCGCGGTGCCCGGCTTGAAGGCCTTGTGATCCTGCCCGGGGTACTGGTCTTTCAACACGCTCCACACCTTGAAATTGCCGCCCGGCTGGGTGAGAAACTCCCAGCCCGACTTGGCCTTGTAGCGGCCGCCGAAGGCGCGATCGACGACGATCTGGTCATAGAGCGCAAAAGCGTGCGAGCGCGGCTCGTTGTGTTCGCGGGTAAAGCCGTGCGGCGCCATCAGCTTGTCGAACGCCGGGTTGGGCGAGGGGCCGGTGGCCTGGCTCTTTTCCTTGCGCGCGGTCTTGTTCCAGTTCATCGTGTAGAGCGTGTCGAACTGGTTCTTGTGGCAGTTGCCACAGACCGCGGGATCGGTATTGGTGGTTGGCCGCAGTTTTTCGTTTTTCAGGTGTTCGTCGAGTTTGCTGTGACAGTCCTTGCAGCCGACCGACTGGTGCTTGCCGGTTTGGCGGAAGCCCTTGATCGGCTCGTGGCACTTGCTGTAGCAGGAATCCGCCTCCGCGGCGATCGCCTTGAGTGCCTTCGCGCTCGGTGCGGGCGCGGTGGTGGTGAGGATTTGCGGCTTGGCCGATTTGGGGCCGGACGTCGCAGGTGCTGCGCCGGCCGCCAGGCTGAACATCAGCAGCAAGCTGCCGATGATCCATCCGGAAACGCCGCGGTCGTGGTTGAAGGAATTGGCGCACATGATTGGCCTCCGATCGAGATGACTGCACACCCGTTGTCGAAGGAAAATTTAGCACCGTACCCGCACCGTGAGGGCTTCCGGCGCGCGCAATCTGCCGGTTCCTTAATGTGCGTCAAACCCGTTCGGCGCAGCGCGTTTGAGAATCTGCGCTGAAAACCGCACAAGAACCGTCGGGGCCGCCGCCTTGCACGGTCGAGGTCTTTTTTTATCGCCGGGGACGCGGGCTCAGTAGTCGTCCGGCAGGCGGTCGCTCAGGATGGTGATCGACTTGCGATTGACCTCGATGTGACCCTGCTCGGTGAGCGCGCGCAGGGTGCGGTTGACCATCTCCCGCGAGGCGCCGATCATTTCCGCGAGGTCCTTTTGCGTGAACGGCTTGCCGAACACCTTCTGGCCGTTCGAGACGATGGCCAGTTCCATCAGCGCGTGGGAAACGCGCCCCGAAATATTCATGAGCGCCAGCGTGCTGATCTGCCGGTCGGCGTGGCGCAAACGCTGGCACATGGTCTGCATCAGCCGCTTGCCGATGTCCGGTGAGCGGTCCATCACCTTCTGCAGCGACTTGTAGGACAACTGCTGGATATAGCAGCGCTCGAGCGCGGCTACGCTGGCGGTGCGCGGTTCCTGGTCGAACATCGGGATTTCGCCGAAAAACTCGCCGGCGTGCAGGGTGCTGACGATCACCTCGCGTTCCTGATCATTGCTGATGAACACCTTGACCTGGCCCGAGACAATGGCATAAAGCGAGTCGGCGATGTCGCCTTGCTTGACGATCAGCTCGCCCTTCTCGAACACGCGCAGCGCCGCATGCGCGCCGATGCTGGCGAGCTGGGCCGGTTCGAGATTGCAGAAAAGCGGGATGACATTGAGCACAGGAAGACCTGGCCGCGGCAGGCGGCATGCTCCCCAGTATCGGCCGCTGGCGCGGGATTTGCTATGAACGGGTTCACAGAATTCGGCGCCCAATCACTCCGGGCGTAGCCAGCGGCCGGCAATCCGCCGCACGTGGTGCAGCCGCTGGTGGAAAAAGTGGTCCGCATCCGGAACGATCGCTACCGGAACGCCGTGCGCCCGCGCCCAATCGATCGACTCGGCCAGCGGCACGGTGTCGTCCTTTTCGCCGTGGATCACCAGCGCGCTCTCCGGCGGCTTGCCGCCGGCTGCGGCGTGGGGCCAGTGCACAAGGCGCGAAAAAGCCGGCGCGACAAGCACCATCTCGGTCGCTGCCAACTGCTCGCTCGCGGCCAACGCGACGGCGCCGCCAAAGGAAAACCCGGCAAGCCACAACGGCAGTCCCGGATGGCGGTCCAGGGCGTGCCGGGCAACCGCGACGAGATCATCGGTTTCGCCGCGGCCCTCGTCGTGGCTTCCGGCGGTGCGGCCGACGCCGCGGAAGTTGAAGCGCACCGTAAGGGCCCCGGCCTCCCGCGCGGCGCGCGCCAGGGTGGTGACGACCTTGTTGTCCATGGTGCCGCCGTAGAGCGGATGGGGATGGGCGACCAGCGCAACCGCGCGCGCGGTTTCCGGACCTTGTTCGGCAACCTCGATCGGCCCGGCCGGCCCGTCGATCAGGTGGATCAAAGCTTGAGCCTTTCGACCACCCGGTCGTGGACCAGGTGTTCGTCGATGATCTCGTCGATGTCGGCCCGGTCGACAAAGGTATACCAGACGTTGTCCGGGTAGACGGCGATCACCGGGCCCTCGCTGCAGCGGTCCATGCAGCCGGCGTTGTTGATGCGCACCTTGCCCTCGCCGTTCAGGTTGAGCGCCTTGATGCGTCCTTTGGCGTAGTCCCTGAGGCCCGCCGAGTCGTGTTCGCTGCAGCACGGGCGGCCGTCCTCGCGCACGTTGGTGCAGAAAAATACGTGGTGTTTGTAGTAGCCCATCGTGCCCCCGTCAAAACGCCATTTTACGGCCGGCGCACGAACACCCATGCGGCAAACACGCACGCGACCGGCGGCCAGCTGTCGTGCATCCAGCGCGTCAGGCCGGCAAAGGTGGCAACGTGCCCGTACGGCCAGTTGAGCAGCCGCACTGTCTGGTCGAATGCGCCTTCGACGCTGGTCAGCTGGGCAAGCAGGCCGCCGGCGAAGATCAGCAGCGTCGCGAAGAACGCCCGCCAGCGCAGCGTCAGCCGCGACAGCAGGGCAAACAGCGCCAGCCCGGTGGCCAGCCCGATCACCGGTGCGGGGGCGATCCACTCGGCCAGCGCCGGCGCGCGCAGCATCAGAGCCGCCGCGGCGACCTTGATGGCGAATCCGAGCGCCAGGACGGCCAGCGCCGTGCTGACCGGGTTGCGCCGCGGGTGGAGGACCAACGAGACGAACAAGGCGAAGCCGGCCGCGTTCAGCGCCACGCCGAGCATTTGCGGGAACAGCACCACGGCGTCGTAGGCGTCGCGCGCGACGGCCAGCTCGAACGGGTTGACGAACTGGTGCGCCTCGAAAAACGGGATCAGCGGGTTGGATTGCGTCACCAGCCAGGCGCCCAGCAGGACCGCGCCCCAGGCGCCCGCGCCGTGCGCGGCAAAGCTGCGCTCGCGCCACGCCAAGAAGGCGGTGCGGGCCGCACGTCCGGACTGGCTGACCATCGCGGCGGCGCCGATGAAGGCTCCGGCCACATTGGTGGCCAGGTCCACGGGCGAGGACACCCGCTGCGGCAGGAGCGATTGCAGCAATTCCATCGCCAGCGAAAGCGCACCGCCCAGCAGCAGCGCGCGCACCGTGATGCGATGGGTCGCCGCGGCCAGTTGCGGCACCCGCAACATCACGGTGGCGAGCATCGTGCCAAGGGGAATGTAGGCCAGCACATTGAGCACAATATCGAACAGGCTCCAGTACTTCGGCCAGGTGAACAGCAGGAATGCCTCGGGCAGGCGCCAACCGCTGAATGGATTCAGGCTGGCGTAGACGATGGCCAGCACATAGGCCGCCAGCAGGCCGTTGCCGGCCAGCGCGTACACGCCGTGCGGCGCGTGGTCGCGTTCGTCCCCGCTCACGCGATCGGCGCCAGGCCCGTCAGGTAGCGCGCGGCGTTCTCCACGTAGTGCGTGGCGATCCAGCGGATCATCTTCACCTCCGCGTCGGTCAGGCCGCGCACGACTTTGCCGGGGGAGCCGAGCACCAGCGAACGGTCGGGAATGGTCTTGCCCTCGCCGATGAGCGCATTGGCGCCGACCAGGCAATCGTGTCCGATCACCGCGTGGTTGAGCACCACCGCCTGGATGCCGATCAACGAGCCGCTCCTGACCGTGCAGCCGTGCAGCATCACCAGGTGGCCGACGCTGACGTTGTCCTCCAGGGTCAGGCTCACGCCCTCATCGGTGTGCAGCACCGAACCGTCCTGGATGTTGACGTTCTCGCCCAGCGTCATGGCGTCGTTGTCGCCGCGCAGCACCGCACCCCACCAGATGCTGGTGTTGCGGCCGAGCGTAACGTCGCCGATGACGCTG
Organism: Usitatibacteraceae bacterium; assembly: GCA_036275435.1. GTDB lineage: Bacteria > Pseudomonadota > Gammaproteobacteria > Burkholderiales > Usitatibacteraceae > UKL13-2. The sequence goes on from DASUDU010000023.1 coordinate 6,502, forward strand.
GCGCTGGGCGCGACGAAATTGTTGCCGAGCAGGCGGGGGGCTTTGTCACCGAGTCGATAGATCATGCGATTGGCGGAGCGGACAGGGGTTTTTCAAGGATAACGATATCGGCGACAAAATTCGCATAGCGCGGCTTGATCTCTCCGGTATCGACAAAGCCGACGCGCCGCCAAAAGGCCAATGCCGGGCCGTTGTTGACCAGCACCGCCACGCGCAATGTATCGATGCCGGGCCAGCTTTTCGCGACGCATTCGATGTGGATCAGCGCATCGCGGCCCCAGCCCCTGCCGCGTGCTTCGGGCGCCAGGACCAACAAGCCGATAATCGCCTTGTGTGGCGCGTTCCAGCCCTTGAGGACGCTGGCGACGCCCGACAATTGCTCGCCTTCGTACAGGCCGAACAGATGCAGGTCGTTCAGCGAATAGCCCGCGGGAATCTCGCGAAAGAATTCCTCGGCCGCGTCGGGTCCGGCCGGCGTGCCTTCGACGACCAGGTGGTAATCCTCGGCCAGGGCAAACAGCGCGGCAACCTGCCGGCGATGTTCCGGGGTGTCGTCGAGCGCGCGGATCTGGCAGGAGGAGGCCATGCGCGCATTTTAGCGGCGTGGCGCGCACGGCATCGATGTGACGTCATGCCCGATTGCAAAACTCGTTGACTGGCGCGGCTTTTGGCGGCAAAACGCCAGAAAAACCTCGCCAGTTCTTGGGTTTTTCGTTGTTGTCCTAGGCGCGGTGGTAACCCACCACGCGCTCGACCTCGTTCTTCGAGCCCAGCATCACCGGCACGCGCTGGTGCAGGCTGGTCGGCACCACGTCGAGCAGGCGCTCGCGTCCGGTGCTGGCTGCGCCGCCGGCCTGTTCGAGGATGAAGGCCATCGGATTGGCCTCGTACATCAGGCGCAGGCGGCCGGGCTTGGCTGGATCCTTGGTGTCTTTCGGGTACAGGAAGATGCCGCCGCGGGTGAGGATGCGAAACACGTCGGCGACCATCGAAGCGACCCAGCGCATATTGAAATCCTGGCCGCGTGCGCCGGTCTTGCCGGCCAGCAGTTCGTCGATGTAGCGTTTCATCGGCGCTTCCCAGAAGCGCATGTTGGACATGTTGATGGCGAACTCGCGGGTGTCTTCCGGGACGCGGATGTTTTCCGCCGTGAGCACAAAGGAGCCCAGCTCGCGATCCAGCGTGAACGCATGCACCCCACTGCCCAGCGTGAGTACCAGCACGGTCGAGGGGCCGTACACGGC
>DASUDU010000024.1:0-7119 GCA_036275435.1 Usitatibacteraceae bacterium
GCCACTCCGGAGAGCTACACGGTCAATCACTCGGCAATGTCCCTGGTCTTCGACACGCAGGGCCGGCTCCGGTTGTTCTGGCCGTATGGAATGGAGGCCGAGAAAATGGTTGCCGATACCCGAACCCTGCTCAAAGGAAGATGACGATGAATCCGACCCGATTCCATGTTGGCGCGCGCTTGTCTGAAATGGTGGTCCACCAAGGCACGGTCTACCTGGCGGGTCAGGTCGCCGACGATCAAGCCCAGGACATCACCGGGCAGACAACCCAGGTGCTTGCCGCAATTGACCGGTTGCTGGCAGAGGCAGGTACCGACAAGACGCGCATCCTTTCAACCACGATCTACATCGCCAGCATGGCCGACTTCCCGGCGATGAACGCAGTTTGGGATCGCTGGGTGCCCGCGGGAAACACGCCGGCGCGGGCGACGGTCGAGGCGAGGCTGGCCAATCCGGGTTACAAGGTCGAAATGCAGGTGGTCGCGGCGCTGCCCTGAAGCGCCGCGCCGGCTAGCCCTGTTTCTTGGTCAGCAGCGACAGGAATTCGCGGCGCAGGTTGGGGTCCTTGAGGAAGGAGCCGCGCATGATGCTGTTGGTCATGCGCGATTCCGCATCCTTGATGCCGCGCCAGTGCATGCAAAAGTGATCGGCCTCGATGACGATCGCCAAGCCGTCGGGCATCACCTTCGCTTCCAGTTCGTTGGCCAGCTGCACAGCCGCCTCCTCCTGGATTTGCGGGCGGCTCATCACCCAGTCGCAGATGCGCGAGTACTTGGACAGTCCGATCAGCTTGGAATTCTCGTTGGGCATGATGCCAATCCACACTTTGCCGATGATCGGACACAAGTGGTGGGAGCAGGCGCTTCTTGCCGTGATCGGCCCGACGATCAGCAGTTCGTTCAGCCGCTCCACGTTCGGGAATTCGGTGATCACCGGCATTTCCATGTAGCGGCCCTTGAAAACTTCGGTGACGAACATCTTGGCCACGCGGGCTGCGGTGTCCTGCGTATTGTGGTCTCCGTTGGTGTCGATCACGAGGCTGTTGAGCAGGTCCCGGATGCGGCCTTCCACCTCGGCGCGCAGGCCCTCGATCTCGCCATCCGCGATGAAGCGGGCGATGTTGTCGTTGGCGTGGAAACGCTGGTTTGCCGCGAGCAGTCGCGAGCGGATCTTCTGCGAAACGGGAATGGCGTCGTCATCGCTGCGAAAGAGCGGGGCTGACATGAACGTCCTTGGCTGTTTGCCGGGCTACCAGTTTAACCGGACGCCGCGACGCGGTGTTTCAGCAGGGTGAAGCGTGCGCCGCAGCTTCGCCGGGAATGCTTGAGTGTTGCGCTTCTCCAGTTTGGGATGCGACTGGCGCCGCGACCATCAACGCGATTGCGCGTACGCCGAAAGCGCCAACTTCATTTTCTGCATCGCCTTGGCCTCGATCTGGCGAATGCGCTCGGCCGACACACCGAATTCGGCAGCCAACTCGTGGAGGGTCTTCTCCTCGCCCTCGTTCAACCAGCGCGCTTCGATGATGCGGCGGCTGCGTTCATCCAGGCTTTCGAGCGCCTGCGCCATGCCGTCTCTTGCCGCGTCCTCTTTCTGGCGCAGGGCCAGGGACTCGGACGGGTCCAGCGCCGCATCCTGCAGGTAGGCGATCGGCGCGTAACTGGCGCCGTCGTCTTCATCGCCGATCGGTTCAAGCGAGATCTCCTGGCCGGTCAGGCGTTTTTCCATTTCGCTGACGTCGCTCTCCTTGACGTTCAATTGGCGGGCGACCGCCTTGATTTCGCCAGGGGACAGCGTTCCAAAATTGGGACGCATGCTGCGCAGGTTGAAGAACAACTTGCGCTGGGCCTTGGTTGTTGCCACCTTGACGATGCGCCAGTTCCGCAGGATGTACTCATGGATCTCCGCCTTGATCCAATGCACCGCAAAGGAGACAAGCCGGACGCCGCGATCCGGATCGAAGCGCTTGACCGCCTTCATCAAGCCGATGTTGCCTTCCTGGATGAGATCCGCATGTGGCAAGCCGTAGCCGGTGTAATTGCGCGCGATCGAGACGACCAGCCGCAAGTGCGAAAGAACCAGTTCCGAGGCGGCCGCAAGATCCCCGCGCAGTTTGAGCGCGACACCCAGTTCATGCTCGCGTTCCGGCGTGAGCATGGGAATCCGGTTCACCGTCGAGATGTAGTTCTCGATGGTCGAAACAGACAGTGCGGGCAGGTTCAGGGTTGCGGTCGTCATCAATGTCCTCATTGGTCAAATTGGCGCCAACAGGCAACCAATTTCATTCCGGTTCAATGTTAGCACTCCAAGCCTTGGAGTGCCAACCTGCCAAAGAGTTCACGGCGATGTTGCGGCGATTATCGTATCAGCCCTTTGTTTATTCAATGTTTTTTTGTATGTTAGCGCACACTATTACTTGGGGTGGCAAGTCATCCCGCGGCGGCGCAGAACTATGCGGCAGTTTCAACAGCGACCCACGCCCCCAGCCAGCCGAGAAAGGTGACCGCAGTGATCGCAACCAGTTCGGCAACTCCAGCCGACCCGCTGAGTTCGATCGCGTTTCCCAGCAACCCGCCGATTGCGTTGATTTCCTGGTCCAGCCAGAACAGGGTGAGGCGAACGAATGCCGCTGCAAGAAGCCCCGCAGTGAATCCCTGGAGTGAGCCGAAGTACAAGAACGGCCGACGGATGAATCCCTGGGTCGCACCGATCAGGCGGCTGACTTCGATTTCCTCGCGCCGGGACAGGATCTGCAGGCGAATCGTGTTGCCGGTGACAAACGCCACGGCCATGCCCAGGACCAGCGCGAGCAGGACACCGGTGATCTGGCCCGCGCGAATCAGCCGCACGATCCGCTGCGACCATTCCGAGTCCATCACGACGGTTTCGACAGCCGGCTGGCGCAGCAGGCTCTCGCGCAATGCGGCGAGCGCTTGCGGATCCTGGGACATCGGCCGGAAACTCAGCGCGTGGGGCAGCGGGTTACCCTCGATCGCAGACAATAGATCGCGATACGAAGGCGAGGCCTTGAGTTTCTTCAGGGCGCTGTCCTTGTCGATGAATGCCAATTCGCGGGTCTCGCCACGCAATCGCAGCATCCGCTCGACGGCTTGGACATCGGCGGTGCTGGCCGAAGTCACAAAGAAGACGTTGGCGTGCGGATTGTCACCGAGCCGCTCGACCGTTCCGGAAAGGCTGACCAGGATGGCGAACAACAACAACGGCAAGGTCACCGCCATGGCGATGACCAGCACCGAAAGCGCGCTGCCCAGCGGCGTCGAGCGCAGGTGGCGCATCGCCCGTTCCATCGCCTGGAGATGAAAAGCGATCCAGCGCTTCATGCGACGATCCTGCCATGCTCCAGCTGGATCCTGCGGCAAGCCAACGCACCCAGGCCGGCTTCGTCGTGGGTTGCCAGGAGCACAGTGACGCCGACCTGGTTGAACGAGCGCAGCAATGCGAAAATTGACGCGGCATACTCCTGGTCGAGGTGGCCGGTCGGCTCATCGGCAATCAGGATTGCGGGACGATTGACAATCGCGCGGGCGATGCACAGGCGCTGTTGCTCTCCGCCGGACAGCGTGACCGGATAGGCGCGCTCCCGGTCAAGCAGGCCCACCTTGTCAAGCGCCGCGCGCACGCGCTTGGATGCTTCGTTGCGCGGGACTGCCGCGATCTGCAGGGGCAACGCGACATTGTCGTGTGCATTGCGGTCGAACAGCAGCTTGTGGTCTTGGAACAGCAATCCGAGATTGCGACGCAAGACCGCCCGCGCGCCGTCGCCGAGCACGCCCGTTTCCTGACCGTTCACCCTCACATGCCCCAGCGAGGGGCGCTCGATGCCGGCGGCGAGCTTGAGCAGCGTCGACTTGCCCGCACCGGACCGGCCGGTCACGGCAACCATCTCCCCCTTGTCGACCGTCAGGTTGATTCCCTTGAGCGCCTCGAAGCCGGTGGGATAGCGCTTGACCGTTTCTTGGAATTCAATCATCGGTTTGGCGCAGCAATGCCTCAGCGTATTCGCGGGCACGGAATGGCCGAAGGTCATCGATGCCTTCGCCGACCCCGATGAAGCGCACCGGCAAGGGCGGCTGCGCCCGTGCCGCACGCTCTGCCGCAAGCGCGGCAATCATGCCACCGCGCGCCGTGCCGTCGAGCTTGGTGATTACCAAGCCGGTCAGGCCGAGCGCCTCATCAAATGCAGCAACCTGCTGGAGGGCGTTTTGCCCGGTGTTGGCATCGAGCACCAGCAGCGCTTCATGCGGGGCGGTCGGGTCGGCCTTGGCAATGACCCGCTTGATCTTGCGGATTTCCTCCATCAAGTGGAGTTGGGTGGGCAGCCGTCCCGCGGTGTCGGCAATCACGACATCGATGCTGCGCGCCCTAGCTGCCTGAATGGCATCGAAGATGATTGCGGCCGCGTCGCCGCCCTGCTGCGCGATCACCGTGACATTGTTGCGCGTACCCCATTCGGCCAGCTGTTCGCGCGCGGCCGCGCGAAAGGTGTCCCCGGCCGCCAGCAGCACGCCGAGTCCTTGCCCCTGGAAGTACTTGGCCAGCTTGCCGATCGTGGTCGTCTTCCCGGCACCGTTGACGCCGCTGATCATGATCACGAACGGCCGATGCTGCGAAAGATCGATCGGCTGTTCCAGCGGCGCGGTCAAGCCGGCGATGGCCTCGACCAATGCCGGGCGCAGCGCCTCGACACCGCTGAGGCGGCCCTCCCTGGCCGCAACGCGCAACCTGTCGATCAACCAATGCGCGCCCTTGACCCCGGCATCGGCCTGGATGAGCGTGGTTTCCAGTTCCTCGAACAGCGCCTCGTCAATCGCCGAATGACGCGAAATCAGCGACCCGATGTCCGTATTGAGCACGGCGCGGGTCTTGGCCAGCCCGTTGCGCAGCCGCGAAAGCCATCCGCCTGCCGGCTTCCCTTCGGCACCGCCCTCCGGCGCCGACCGCGTCTCGAACACTGGCATATTCTCTGCGACAATTCGTGAATGAGGCGCCATTCTATGCCAAGCCCAATGCGCGGACGCGGCCTGGAGAACCGGGTGCGGATCATCGGCGGTCAATGGCGTGGCCGCAAACTGGATTTCCCGGACGCGCTGGCGCTGCGCCCGACCGCAAACCGGGTGCGCGAGACCCTGTTCAACTGGCTTGGCCAACGGCTCGATGGCCAGGATTGCCTTGACCTGTTTGCCGGCAGCGGCGCGCTGGGCTTCGAGGCGGCATCGCGCGGCGCGCGATCGGTTTGCCTGGTCGAGTCCAATCCACGGGTGATCGAGTCGCTGCAGGAGGCCAAGCGGCAATTGTCGGCTGAACAGTGCGAAATTGTCCGTGCCGATGCCAACCAGTTCCTCGGCGCAAGCCGGCGGCGCTTTGATGTCGTTTTTGTCGATCCGCCGTTCGAATCCGGCCAGCTCGATGCGATCCTCAAGTGCCTGCCAGGCGTGCTCAAGGCCGATGGACGGGTCTATGTCGAGTGGGGTGAGGCGATCGACGCGGCGGCCGATCCCGATGCCTGGTCAATCCTCCGCCAGTCGCGGGCCGGTGTTGTACACTTTGCGCTCCTTCAACCTACGGCCCGGTCATGTTGATCCGCGCGGTTTATCCCGGAACATTCGATCCCCTGACCAAGGGCCATGAGGACCTCGTGGCCAGGGCGGCGAAGCTGTTTGGGGAAGTCGTCGTGGCGGTTGCCCACAGTCCGGGAAAGCGGCCGTTCTTCACCGTCGAGGAGCGGGTGGGCCTGGCGCGCGAGATCCTTTCGCAATATCCGAACGTCAAGGTCACGCATTTTTCCAACTTGCTGTCGGAATTTGTCCGGGAGCAGCAGGGCAACGTGATCCTGCGCGGGCTGCGCGCGGTTTCGGACTTCGAATACGAGTTTCAAATGGCGGGAATGAACCGACGCCTCAATCCGGGGGTCGAGACGATGTTCCTGACTCCATCGGACAAGTACATGTTCATTTCAGCCACGATCGTGCGCGAAATTGCCATCCTTGGCGGAGACGTCGGCGAGTTCGTGCACCCATTGACTGCCCAGGCCCTGAAAGCAAAGACCGGCAAGTAGATGGCCCTCAAGATCACCGAGCAGTGCATCAACTGTGACGTCTGCGAACCCGAGTGTCCGAACAGCGCCATATTCCAGGGTGCGGAAATCTACCAGATCGATCCGGCCAAGTGCACCGAATGCGTCGGGCATTTCGATACGCCGCAGTGCCGCGAGGTCTGCCCGGTCGATTGCATTCCGAATGATCCGGACTTTCCCGAGTCGCGCGAATTGCTCCTGGTAAAGTTTGCGCGGCTCGTTCAGGAGCGCACGGACTCCGTGGCGACGTCGGACAACGCACCCGCGTCCCCGTCGTCCTGACCGGAGAAGCGCGCGAACGCGCTCCGTGCCTCGCGAAGCGCCTGGTGTTTGCGCCGAATCGCGTCCAGATGCCCCTGCAACTCGGCGATCTGCCCCGCCAAATCGATTCCGGCGCCCATGAGCTTTTCCGCGTTGGCGGCGCGCTGGAGCGTTTCGTCGCGGAATTTCTCGAACGGGCGCTCGACCCCGGTATACAGGCCGCGCATCCACGCGGCCGCTTCGCGGGCGGCAATTTCAAAAATGTGAACCACGCGGTTGCCAATCAGTTCCTGGAATTGCTCGCCCAACGCGCCCTTGCGCCGCGCCAGGATGCCGCCAGTTGCAGCCGGGAATTCCGAGTCGGCGCATTCGTGGATCTTTTGCAATTCGGTGTGAAACCGCTGGGTTGCGAACGGATGAACCTCCGGCACGTTGATGCCGAATTCGCGGCGCATCCGCTCACCGAGCGTTGAATACATGTCGCGGATTTCGTCGATCTTGGTCTCGATGGCGACGATCCGCTCGCGGGTCTGCGCGAGGTAACGGCCGATGACCTCGGCGGCGCCTCCGCCTGTGCCCAGTTCAACAAGGGCTGCACGGTACTGCGCAGTCTCCCGCCGGGCCAACTCGACATTGGCCAGCGACGACAGCTGGTCGCCCAATTTCGCGTGGACGTTGCGCACGCTGCGCAATTCCTTGAGTGCTGCATCGAGCCGGTCCTGGCGCAGCGTGGTTTGCGAGCCGATGGAGGCACCCAGCTTCTC
>DASUDU010000025.1:0-8005 GCA_036275435.1 Usitatibacteraceae bacterium
CTTCTCGCCGTCGATGAACACCGGCGCGACCGGACGCTCTCCGGAGCCCGGCAGGGAAATCCCGATGTCGGCCAGCTTGGACTCCCCGGGACCATTGACCACACATCCCATCACCGCAACATGCAGGTCCGCAACGCCCGGATACTGGCTGCGCCAAACCGGCATCTGCGACCGCAACCAGCCCTGAATCTTGTCCGCCAGCTCCTGAAAGAAGGTACTGGTGGTTCGTCCGCAGCCCGGGCATGCCGCCACCATGGGCGTGAACGCGCGAAGTCCCATGGTTTGCAGGATTTCCTGCGCGACGATGACTTCGCGTGTGCGGTCGCCCCCGGGCTCCGGCGTGAGCGAAATGCGAATCGTATCGCCGATGCCTTCCTGCAGCAGGACGGCAAGTGCCGCTGTCGACGCGACGATGCCCTTTGATCCCATGCCGGCCTCGGTCAACCCCAGGTGCAACGGGTAGTCGCAACGCGCCGCCAGGCGCCGATAGACGGCGATGAGGTCCTGGACGGCGCTTACCTTGCAGGACAGGATGATCCGGTCCGACGGGAGGCCCCAGGCCTCGGCCTGCTTTGCGCTGTCCAGGGCCGACGCGATCAGGGCTTCACGCATGACCGCATCGGCATCCATCGGCGTTTTCGAGGCTGCGTTTTCATCCATCATGCGCGCGATCAATTCCGGGTCCAGCGAACCCCAGTTGACGCCGATGCGCACCGGCCGCTGAAACTGAATGGCCGATTCAATCATGGCGCCAAACTGGTCATCGCGCTTGCTGCCGTGACCGACATTGCCGGGATTGATGCGCAGCTTTGCCAACGCGATGGCACAGTCGGGCACTTCGCGAAGCAATTTGTGGCCATTGAAATGGAAATCCCCGACCAAGGGCACATCAATGCCGGCAGCGTCCAGTTTTTGCCGGATCTGCGGTACCGCCCGCGCGGCACCAAGCGTGTTGACCGTGATGCGCACCACCTCGGATCCTGCACGAGCCAATGCCGTGACCTGCGCCACCGTCGCGGCAATATCCTCTGTGTCGGTATTGGTCATCGATTGAACAAGGATTGGCGCGCCACCCCCCACCCGGTGGTGACCGATGGCGACCTGGCGGCTTTGCCGGCGGGGCAGACGCTCAAACATGGACTGGTGATCCTCGGTTCATTGGACGGTCAGGCGCGCAACGGCGACCTTGGTGTGCGGCGCGAGGTCGAACTCCTGCCCGTTGACCGCCATCCGGGTCACGGAGGAATTGCCGACAACAACCCGAAGCGGCGGCTTGCCGGCAATCTCCTCAGCCTCGCCCGCTCGAAATCGGCGCGACAGGATGGTACGACCGTTGCCATCGACCACTTCAACCCATGACTCGCCCGAAAATGTGAAGCCGAGTACATTCATGCCCGGCTTGGCAATCATGCCGGGGCTCTTTGTCACCGGCACGCCGGCCGGATTGGCGGGTTCGAGTGAGACCTTGTTCAATGCGCCCTGCGGTGCCACTTGCGCCGGCTCGGCCGGAATCGTTGCAGCAATTGCAGTTGATCCGCCGCCAGGCGCTGGCACTCTCTCGGGTGCGGCCTCGGCAACTGCCGTGATGGGCTGGGAGGGCAAGGCTGAATCGACCGGAACTGCCAGCACGGACTGAACCGGCTGCGTGACTGGCTTGGCCAAGTCGGCGACCACTGGAGCGGCTGCGCCGCGCTTTTGCATGACCTCGCTCCACCAATACCAAGCCGCGGCACCGAGCAACACCGCAACCAGCAGCCAAACCAACCGCTGCACCGAGCGGCTGGCCAGCGGGCCACCCGGATCGCGAACCTGCATCTTCTGGTTTGCCGGCTCCACAACCGGCGTCGCAGCAATCGGGCGCGCCGCACCGTGGGTACGCTCCAACAACTCCAGAACCGCATTCGACTCAAGCCCCACGGCATTTGCATAATTGCGGACGAATCCGCGCAGGAATGTCCCGCTTGGCAACGCCGCGTAGTCGGCAGCCTCGAGCGCGCTGACCTGCCTGGCCCCCATTCGCAGCCGGCTGGCGATGTCGGCCACCGACAGGCCTGCAGCTTCGCGCGCCTGGCGCAGCAGGACCCCCGGGGTTGCAAATGTCTCGCCCGGTTGCATTGCCGCGCTCACGGGGGTTGAGGATTCGTTGTGGGCAAATTCCGCCATCATCTCAACGCGCCTCCAAGACCTCGCGCGTTCTCGGATCCTCAGGGAAGCGCCGGCGCAATTGCTGGATGTATGAACTCTCGGCGGAACGATCCCCGCTGGCCCGGTAGATGCGCACGCCGAGGATCAGCGCCTCGATGGTCGGCGCCTGCGTCAACAGGGTGTAGCGGGCAAACAGCGCTTCGGAATCCTTGATTCGACCCTGACCGTAAAGAATATCCGCCAGGTCGACCAGCGCCGCCGCGTACAGCGGCGCCTTTTGCACGGCGGCGCGGAAATTCACCTCGGCCTCGCGCAGGTCGCCGGCCTTGCGCGCGCAAACACCCGCGTTGTGCAAGGCACGCTCCGGGCTGACGTACAACGGGTTGCGCAATGCGGCCTGGAAGTACGGCAGCGAGTCACGCGCGTTCCTCCGCTGGCAGATGAACCAGCCGTAGTTGTTGAGGATCTCCGAGTCGTTGGGGGCCAGGCGCGTGGCCTGTTCAAAGGCCATTGCCGCCTTGTCATCCTCGCGCAAGGTCATCTGGATGATGCCCAGCATGTTGTAGGCCGGGGCGTGCCCCGGTAGCGCCGCAAGCGCCTGCTGCACCGCATCGATCGCGACGGCGTAGTTGCCAACCTTGAAGTACTCGGCTGCCCGCTCGGTATGGATGCGCGCACGAAAGTTGGCGTCCGACGCTGCAGGCTGGTCGGGCAATTTGCTCTCGACGGTGGTTTGCGAAACGCACCCGAACAGCACGGCAGTGAACACCGCGGCGATCATTGGACCCATTGCAGTCGGTTTCAACGGCTTCTCCTTGGCGGGAATGGGCAACCGTTCAACCGGGCACGCGTGCCGGCGCCGCGACCTTTGCGAGCGCGATCGACTTGCGGCGCAGCGACTTGTCGACGACCTGACCGGCCAACTGGCCGCAGGCGGCCTCGATATCATCGCCGCGGGTCTTGCGCACGGTGACCACGTAGCCAGCCTCCTGGAGGATGGCCCTGAAACGGTGAATCGCGTTGTTGCTCGAGCGCCGGTATGGCGCACCCGGAAACGGATTCCACGGAATCAGATTGAACTTGCAAGGAATACCGTCGACCAGTTCCAGCAGTTGGCGGGCCTGCCGCTCATGATCGTTCACGCCGTCGAGCATGACGTATTCGAAGGTCACAAAGTCGCGTGGCGCGGCCTCAAGGTAGTCGCGAATGGCCGGCAACAGCTGCGCGAGCGGGTACTTTCGGTTGATCGGCACCAGCTGATCACGCAATTCATCGCAAGGTGCATGAAGCGAAACGGCCAGCGCCACCGGGCAGCGTTCCTTGAGTCGTTTGAGGTTCGGAACAACGCCCGAGGTGGACAAGACAACGCGTCGACGCGACAGGCCGTAACCATGGTCATCGATCATGATGTCCATCGCCTGCGTCACCTCGTCAAAATTGGCCAGCGGCTCGCCCATACCCATCATCACGACATTGGAAATGATCCTCTCGCCTTTCGGATCGCGGCCCAGCGCGCGGTTGGCCCACCATAACTGACCGATGATCTCGGCGCTCGTCAGGTTGCGGTTGAAACCCTGCTTTCCGGTCGAACAGAACGAACAATCGAGCGCGCAACCGACCTGCGATGAAATACAAAGCGTGCCGCGGTCCTCCTCCGGAATGAACACCACTTCAACACCGTTTCCCGTTCCCACGTCGAGCAGCCACTTGCGGGTTCCGTCCCGCGATGCCTGCTCGGTCATCTCGCGCGGCGGCTCAATGCGCGCAACGAGCGGCAGCTTTTCGCGAAGCGACTTGGCGAGGTCGGTCATGGCATCAAACGAGTCGACGCCGAAATGGTGGATCCAGCGAAAGACCTGCCTGGCGCGGAACGGCTTTTCACCGATCGCGGCAAAAAACGCCGTCAGCTCGGGCAGGTTCATGCCGAGCAGATTGAGTTTGTCGCCGTGTGCTGCGCGCGGGACGCCCATTGAAGGCTTTCAGGGATTTCGGTTGGCTGTCAATTATCGAGACACGACGTTCATGCCGGGGAAGAAGAAGGCGATTTCGACCTTCGCCGTGTCCGGTCCGTCGGATCCATGCACTGCGTTGGCGTCGATCGAGTCAGCGAAGTCCGCGCGAATGGTCCCGGGAGCCGCCTTTTTCGGGTCGGTCGCACCCATCAGGTCGCGGTGTTTCGCGATGGCGTTCTCCCCCTCAAGCACCTGGACCATCACCGGGCCCGATGTCATGAAGGCCACGAGATCCTTGAAGAACGGCCGTTCGCGGTGCACACCGTAAAACTCTTCGGCGTTTCGTGTCGACAGGTGGAGCATGCGTGCGGCGATGATCTTCAGGCCACCCCCTTCAAAACGCGAGTAAATCTGGCCGATGACGTTCTTGGCGACCGCATCGGGTTTGATGATGGAGAGGGTACGTTCGACAGCCATTGGAAACTCCGTGACAAAAATGACGTAAGTGGATGATTGTTCAGAAAAAACCGAACGAACTGGGTAACTGGGAATTATAACACGGGGCATCCTTGGGGGCGCAGGATGCAAATGCGGATGTCGACCCCGGCAATACGCGGTGACGGGGAGAAATCAACCGGTCTTCACCCCGCGCCTGAGGATCATCCGGCTGCCCTTGCGAAGGATCGTCAGTTCATGCCCGCCTGCCTGATGCACCTTGCCGGCCGGCTGCGGGCGAAACAACTGGCGAGCCCACTCTTCCAACTGCGCTTGCGCCGGCGCCGGGATCCCGTTTGCCCCAAGCCAGTGGTACAGGGCATTGACTTGGCGTGCACGCGGCAAGGCATCCAAGGCGCCAGCTTCAGCCTCCTCGCCACACCATTGGAGGTCGATTCTCGCCAGTTCCTCCAGCATCAAGTCGGTTTCCGCCGCAAGCCGCGCCATACGCGCAAGCGCATCGCGGTACTGCGGGAAACGCGCCTCGATCCCCGGCAGGATTTCGTGGCGCAGGTAGTTCCGCAACATCGTCGTGTCCGAATTGGATTCATCTTCAATCCACTCCAGCCGGCGGCGCGTGGCGTAGGCAAGCAGTTCGACCCGAGTCAGGCACAGCAGCGGGCGGATCAGGCGCAGCTTCGGCCCCAGCGTCCGGACGTAAGCCATCCCGGCAGCGCCTTTCCATCCGGTTCCGCGCAGCAGTTGGTGCAGCACCGTTTCGGCCTGGTCATCGCGGTGATGGGCAAGCGCCAGATTCGGCGTCGCGACGCGCTGGAACGCCTGGTAGCGCGCTGCCCGCGCGGCTCCTTCGGGCCCCAGCCCGCGCCCGGAGCCGGACTGGGCATCGACCACGACCCGAACGGCGTCAAAGGCGACGTCGCGCTCCCGGCAGACACGCGCACAAAAAGCAAGCCAGTCGTCGGCGTTCAGCGAGAGCCCATGGTGCACATGGATCGCTGCCAGCACCGGGAAACTCGACGAATCCTGCTCGCGAATGCGGCAAAACAGGTCAAGCAGCGCGATCGAATCCACGCCGCCGGAAAGCCCGACGGTGACGCCCTGCCCGAGAACGCCCTCGCCTGCAAGGGCCTCCACCACCCGTGCAGTCAGGTCGTCGTCCGCCTGCCGCCCGTCAAGCGCCGGATCCATGATTGCTGCCCCTTTTGCCGCGCGCGGCGCCGGATCAATGCTCTAGCTCTTTGAACCGGCCCAGTTGCAGCAATCGCTTCTGGCGCTCCTGCACCAGCTTGTCCGGGGCACGTTCCGCAAGCGACTTCAGGCTGTCCGCGATGGCTTTTTTCAAGGTCAGCGCCATCGCCTTGGGATCGCGGTGCGCTCCACCGAGCGGCTCGTTGAGCACCTTGTCGACCAGGCCCAAAGCCCTAAGCTTCGGCGCCGTGATATTGAGCGCATCGGCAGCCTCTTCGGCACGTGCCGAATCCTTCCACAGAATCGCCGCGCACCCTTCAGGGGAGATCACCGAGTACGTGGAGTACTGCAACATGTACGTGACATCGCCCACGGCGATCGCCAGCGCGCCACCGGAGCCGCCCTCGCCGATGATCGTTGTGATAACCGGGACCCGGAGACTGGCCAGAACGTAGAGGTTTCGGCCGATCGCCTCGGACTGTCCCCGCTCCTCAGCGCCAACGCCCGGGTAGGCGCCCGGTGTGTCGACAAAGGTCAGGACCGGAACCGCAAACTTCTCGGCCAACTTCATCAGACGCAGGGCTTTGCGGTACCCCTCGGGCCGCGGCATGCCGAAGTTGCGGAACTGGCGTTCCTTGGTATCGCGGCCTTTCTGGTGGCCGATAACCATGACGCTCTGGCCGTTGAAGCGGGCCAGCCCGCCGACGATCGCCGGGTCCTCGGAAAAACTGCGGTCGCCATGCAATTCCTCAAAGTCGCTGAACAGGTTGGCGATGTAGTCAAGCGTATACGGCCGCTGCGGATGGCGCGCCACCTGCGAGATCTGCCAGGCCGACAGCTTGCCGTAGATCTCCTTGGTCAGCATCTGGCTTTTCTTCGAAAGCTTTTCGATCTCCGAGGAAATGTCCACTGCGGAATCGTCCTGGACAAAGCGCAATTCCTCGATCCTGGCTTCGAGTTCGGCAATCGGCTGTTCAAAATCGAGAAAACTGGGTTTGGGGGTGCTCATCGGTCCTGCCAGTTTTTTTGAGGCGCCCATCATACCAAGTCCCCCCGATATAATTCGCGCCATGGGAAACCGCCTGTCCAAGATCACCACGCGCACCGGAGACGACGGAACGACCGGGCTCGGCGACGGCTCGCGAACGACCAAGGGGGCGCTGCGCATCGAGGTCCTCGGCGATGTCGACGAAACCAGCTCGGTGATTGGCGTCCTGCTGACGGAGCCGCTGGATGAGCAATCGCGGGCTCGCCTGCTGGCGATCCAGCACCACCTGTTCGACCTCGGCGGAGAGGTGTGCATCCCCGGCACGCAGTTGGTTGGCGCCGACCACGTCGCGTTTCTCGACGCGGCAATCCTCGAACTCAATGCCGCGCTGCCCGCTTTGAAGGAGTTCATCCTGCCAGGCGGCACCCGCGCGGCGGCCCTTTGCCACCAGGCGAGGACGGTCGCACGCCGGGCCGAACGATCGCTGGCCCGCCTCGCCGCTACCGAGCCGGTTTCCCCCGATGCGCTGCGCTACCTGAACCGACTCTCGGACCTGTTGTTCATCGCGGCGCGAAGCCTCAACCGGAACGCCGGGATCGGTGACGTCCTGTGGCGCCGGGAACCGGCTACGTGAGCGGCACGGCCTCCGACGACCACCTCGCCGCCTTGCTGGCGCGCTGCGGACAGGGCAACCGGCCGGCCCTGGCCGAACTGTACGGAGCGACCAGCGCGAAACTGTTTTCGGTTTCGCTCCGTATTGTCAGACACAGGCATCTGGCTGAGGAAGTCTTGCAGGACGCGTTCGTCAATATCTGGAACAACGCCGCGCGGTACGTGCCGGCGCAATCGGCCCCCATGACATGGATGGCGACGATCGTGCGCAACCGGAGCCTCGACCTGGTTCGGCGCCCCATCGTGGAAATTCCCGATGAAAACGACGCATTTGCCGGCATGTTGCCCGATCCGGCTGCTGCGCCTGAGGACCAGTTGGCCGCATTGCGTGACCAGTCGCGCATCAACCGGTGCATCCGGAATCTGGAGCGCGATCAGCGCCAGGCTATCGCCCTGGCGTTCTTCCGCGGCCTGACACATTCGGAAATCGCGGCCCACCTGAAACAGCCGATCGGCACGGTGAAAACGCACATTCGCCGCGGCCTGATGAAACTCAAGGGGTGCCTCGAAGCATGAAGCTCTCGCACCCGGATCTTCGCGCGCGGCTCGCCGCCGAATACGTGCTGGGAACCTTGCACGGCGGTGCGCGCCGCCGCTTCCGCGA
>DASUDU010000026.1:0-18787 GCA_036275435.1 Usitatibacteraceae bacterium
GGTGCCACGCTGGTGCTGGTCACCCACGACATCGGGCTGGCCGGCCGCTGCGGCCGGCGCCTGCTCATCGATGCCGGCGTGGTTGCCGGCGAGGAAGACCACGCGGCGATGGCGATGTGATGCAGGCAATGCTCCTTTCCCTCCGGCTGCTGATCCGCCACCTGCGTGCGGCGGAACTGCAGGTGATGTTCTTCGCGCTGTTTATTGCCGTGACCAGCGTGACCACGGTCGGCTTCTTTGCCGACCGCGTCGAGACGGCGCTGAACCGCCAGGCCGGAGAGTTGATCGCCGCCGATGCGGTGCTGATTGCCGACAAGCCGGTTGCCCGGCGCTTCATCGACGAGGCGGCGCGTCTCGGGCTGTCGACTGCGCGCACGGTGACGTTTCCGAGCATGGTCAGCGGCGAGGGCGAAAAGGGGCAGGGCGTCAATCTGGCCGAGATCAAGGCGGTGAGCGAATCCTTTCCGCTGCGCGGCAAGCTGCGCATCGCCGATCAGATCGGAGGTGCGCAGCGTGAACTGGCGGGCGCGCCGGCGCCGGGCACGGTGTGGGTTCCGGACACGCTGCTGGCGCGACTGCGCGCGGGCCCCGGCGACGAATTGGCCGTGGGGTCGGTGCGGTTGAGGATCGCCGCGGTGTTGACCAAGGAGCCGGACAGCGTGTTGGACTACTTCGGCATCGCGCCGCGGGTGCTGATGAACCTCGACGACCTCGAACGGACGCGGCTGATCCAGGTTGGCAGCCGCGCCACATACCGCTTCCTGGTGGCCGGCGAGCCGCCTGCGGTTGACGCCTTTCGCAAGGCCTTTGCCGGCAATCTGGCGCGCGGGGAGAAGCTCGAGGGTGTGCGCGATGCGCGCTCGGAAGTGCGTGTCGCGCTCGACCGCGCGAAAAAGTTCCTCGGGCTTGCCGCGATGCTTTCGGTGATTCTTGCCTCGGTGGCGGTGGCGCTGGCCGCGAGGCGCTTCTCCGAGCGCCAACTCGACAGCGCGGCGATGATGCGCTGCCTGGGCGCCAGCCAGCGCGAGATCTTCCGCCTGCACCTCATCCAGTTTGTCGTGCTGGGGCTTGCCGCGTCGCTGGCGGGCCTCCTCGCCGGATTGGCCGCGCAAAGCGTGCTGTCCGCGGCGTTGGCGCGCTACCTGACGGTGGACTTGCCGTGGCCGACGGCAATTCCCGCGCTACAGGGGCTGGCGCTGGGGATGGTGCTGGTCGCCGGATTCACCGTGCCGCCGCTGCTGGCGTTGCGGCGCGTGCCGACGCTGCGCGTGATCCGCCGCGACCTCGATCCGTTTGCCCGCGGCGCCGGCTGGGCCTATGGCTTCGGCCTGCTGACCCTCGCGGCGCTGGTGGTCTGGCGGGCCGGCGAGTGGCAGCTGGGGCTGATCGCCGTTGGCGGCTTTGTCGCCGTCCTCGGGCTGACCGCGCTGATCGGCGCGGCGTTGATCGGACTGGTGGGCAAAGGGCGACGTGCGGCCGCAGGGTCGTGGCGCTACGGGCTGGCAAGCCTGAAACGGCGGCGCGGTGCAACGCTGGTGCAGATCATGGCGCTGGCCGTCGGCATCATGGCCATGCTGATGCTGACCCTGGTGCGCAACGACATGATTTCGCGCTGGCAGGCCAGTCTCAAGGCAGACCTGCCCAATCGCTTCGTGGTCAACGTGCAAAGCGACCAGGTGGCGCCGGTCAAGGCGTTCTTCGCCGCCCGCGGCCTCGATTCGCCCGACCTGTATCCGATGGTGCGCGGCCGGCTGGTCGAAATCAACGGCGCCTCGATCGCGCGATCGCTTGGCCAAACCCGCGACGAACGGACGCGGCGCCTGGGCGAGCGCGAATTCAACCTGACCTGGTCTGCCACGCTGCAATCCGACAACCGGGTTGTTTCCGGCAGGTTCTGGAACGCCAGCGGCGACCCGCCGCAATTCTCGGTCGAGGAGGGGATCGCCAAGTCGCTGTCGATCAAGGTGGGCGACACGCTGACCTACGACATCGGCGGCAGCCGCGTGACGCTGCCGGTGACCAGTCTGCGCAGCGTGCAATGGGATTCGTTCAAACCCAATTTCTTTGTCGCCGCCAGCCCCGGCGCGCTCGAGTCCTTCGCCGCCAGCTATATCACCAGCTTCCGCCTCGAAGCGGGCAAGGAGTCTGTGGTCGCCGAACTGGTGCGCGCCTTTCCCAACCTTTCGGTAATCGACCTGACGGCGATCATGGCCCAGGTGCAATCGATCACCCACCAGGTGGCCAATGCGCTGTCCTATGTATTCCTGTTTGCGTTGCTGGCCGGCCTGGTGGTGCTGTATGCGGCGATCGCCTCGACCCAGGACGAGCGGCTGTACGACGCGGCGATCCTGCGCACGCTGGGCGCCACCCGCGCCCAAGTGCGCGCGGCACAGTTGGCCGAGTTCCTCGCCATCGGCGGCCTTGCCGGCGCGGTGGCCAGCGCCGGTGCCATGGCCCTGGCGCTGGTGCTTTCGGAGCGGGCCTTCAACATTCCCTATGATACGAACTACGCCATACCGCTGATCGGCATTTTCGGCGGCGCCCTGGCCATCGCGTTGGCGGGCCTGATCGGCACGCGGCGCGCGGTCGCCGCGCCGCCGCTGGTGACGATCCGCGGCTTGGCCTGAGGCGGGCGAACACGGCCGCTGGGGACAAAGTCGTTATCCGGCGGGCCTTTCCAAGGCAAAACGTCCGGAATCGCCTGCCAGTCCTTGTTTTTTTCAGGAGTGTGCAATGGAACTGATACTCTGGCGACACGCCGAGGCGGAGGACGAAGCGCCGTCCGACTTGCTCAGGCCCCTTTCGGCCAAGGGGCGCAAGCAGGCCGCGC
The DNA here is from genome assembly GCA_036275435.1 of Usitatibacteraceae bacterium. Taxonomy (GTDB): domain Bacteria; phylum Pseudomonadota; class Gammaproteobacteria; order Burkholderiales; family Usitatibacteraceae; genus UKL13-2. Next base: position 2,831 of record DASUDU010000026.1, read on the forward strand.
GCATGGCCGCGTGGATCCATCAACGCCTGGGGGAGGGCATCGGCGACTGGCGCGTTCTGGTCAGCCCGGCACTGCGCACCGAGCAGACCGCCGCCGCGCTGAAGCTGCCCGTTGAAACGCGCCCGGCGCTGGCTCCCGGCGCCCAGGCGCAGGACGTGCTGCGCGAAGCCGGATGGCCGCGCGGCAGGCGCAACGCCATCGTCGTCGGCCATCAACCAACGCTGGGCATGGCGGCAGCCGAACTGCTCAACGGCGTGCCTGGCCACCTGTCGGTCAAAAAAGGTGCGCTATGGTGGTTCGAGATGCGCGGCGAGGACGGCGAGGTGCGCCTCAAGGCGGTGGCTGCGCCCGATACCGTCAGTTGATGGTGAAACGCACCCCGGCCTCGGCCCACTCGATCGCTTCCTGATCCAGCTCGTAGGCGGTCAGGCTGTTGCGCTCGAGCCATGCGGCATCGACCTTGAGGCGCCACTCCTGGTTGATGCAGGCGAGGGCAAAGCGCGCCGGGTCGACGGACCGGCGGCTGCGACAGAGCAGCACGGCAAGGCGCAGGCAGACAATGCGCGCCTGCTGTGACTCCGAGGCGATGGCCTCCGCCGGCAGCTTGGCAAGCCGGCCGCGCTGCGCGAGCACCAGCAACGACAACTCCGCCTGCTCGCGCTTGGAAAAGCCGGGCATGTCGGCATTGGCGATCACGTAGGCGGAATGCTTGTGAAAACCCGCCTGCGCAATGTCGACGCCGATCTCATGCAGACGTGCCGCCCACTCGAGCTTCTGGCGGCGCTGGAAGGCGCGTTCGGCGTCGGTGGCCAGGTCGACCGAATCGAACAGCCGCAACGCGAGGCGGCGCACGCGCTCGACCTGGGCGTTGTCGACGTGGTAGCGGCGCGCCATGGCCTGGACGGTCGTGTCGCGGATGTCATCGTGATGGGTACGGCCGAGCAGGTCGAACAAGACGCCGTCGCGCAGCGCCGTGTCCGCCACCTGCATGCGCTCGATGGCCAACTCCTCGCACAACGTCAGCATGATCGCCAGCCCGCCCGGCAGGACCGGCACGCGGTCCGACTTCAGGCCCGGCAGGTCGAGCGCGTGAAATCCGCCGGCCTTGATGGCGGTCTCGCGCAGCCAGGACAGGCCTTCAAGGGTGATGCCGCTTTCCGCCTGGCCGTTTTGTTCGAGGATGGTTGCCAGCGCGCGGGCCGTGCCGCTTGAGCCGATGGCCTCGTGCCAGCCTTCGCGAATGAAGCGATCGGCCATCTGCTCGAGTTCCTTGCGCGCGGCCAGTTGCGCATCCTTGAAGCGTCGCTTGTCGACCACCGCGCCGGGGAAGTAGCGCTCGGAGTAGCTCACGCAGCCCATGTACAGGCTGTCGAGCAGCTTCGGCTTGAGCTTGTGGCCAATGATGAACTCGGTAGACCCGCCGCCGATGTCGACCACCAGGCGGGTGCGCGGAGAAGGAGGCAGCGACTGCGCCACGCCGATGTAGATCAGGCGCGCTTCCTCGCGACCGGCGATCACCTCGATCGGAAAGCCGAGGACTGCCTCGGCCTTGGCGATGAATTCCGCGGAGTTCTTCGCCACGCGCAGCGCATTGGTGCCGACCACCCGCACCGAGGACTTCGGCAGCCCGCGCAGGCGCTCGGCAAACTGGGACAGCACGTTCAGCGCACGCTCCTCGGTGCGCGCATCGATGCGCCGGTCCTGGGTGACTCCGGCGCCCAGGCGCACGGTTTCCTTCAGCGAGTCCTGCGGATAGAGGTGGTCCTCGACCACCCGCGCGATCTGCAGGTGGAAACTGTTGGAGCCCAGGTCAACCGCGGCGAGGACGTTGGCGGGCACGGGCCGGGCTTGCGTCAGGCGTGCGCGGGATTGGGAGCGGCTACCAGAGCTTCCACCAGGGCGTGGAGCGACTGCCCGGCTGCGCAACCATGGTGTTGTTGGGGAAGTTCTTCTGCAGCACGCGCCGGGCATCGTCGGCCATCTGTTTCATGCCCAGCTTCTCATAGGCCTGCACCACCACCACCAGCGCGGCCTCGTTGGCCGGGGCCTGCGGGTAGCGCTGCATGACATTCTCGGCACGGTTGATGGCTGCAATGTGCGCGCCGCGGTTCAGGTAGTACTGCGCCACCGCCACGTCGTGCTTGGCCAGCGAATTGACCAGGTAGGCCATGCGGCTTCGCGAATCCTGCGCATAGATGCTGTCGGGGAAACGCACCACGAGGTCCTTGAACACCTCGAAGGACTCGCGCAACGCCTTCGGGTCGCGCTCGAAGGCGTCGAGGTTGAGCAATTCGCCGAACAGCCCGAGGTCGGGCTTGAAGTAGGCCAGCGCCTTGATGTAGAGCGCATAGTCGACATTCGGGTGGTTCGGGTAGAGCTTCATGAACTTGTCGGCCGCGGCGACGGAGGCGGCGGTTTCGTTGTCCATGTAGTTGGCATAGGCGACGTCCAGCGTGGCCTGCTGCGCGTACTTGCCGAACGGGAACTTCGATTCCAGCGCCTCATAGGCCTTGACCGCGCCGGCGTAGTTGCCGGAATCGAGTTCGGCCTTGGCATTGCGGTAGTGCTGCTCGACGGTCCAGTTCTTCGGATCGTCGCGAACCGTGCCGAACCAGCTGCAGCCGGATAGCAGGACCGCGGCGAGGAGGGCGATGAAGGGGCTTCGTGTCATACTTTTCCGATGGCAACCGTCGATTTCGAGGACGAGGATTATAGCCCAGCCGACCTGGACCCCCCGCTTGCGGCGCCTGCGCGCACCATGCAACTGGAGATCCCGGCCGCGCTGGCGGGCAAGCGCCTCGACCAGGCGCTGGCCGAATTGATTCCCGGGTACTCGCGCAGCCGATTGACCACGTTCATCCGCGAAGGATTCGTCACGGTGGACGACTTGCCCGGCAGCGGCAAGCAGCGCCTGTGCGGCGGGGAGCGCGTGAACGTTACCACCACGCCGCGCGCCGAGGAGAGCGCCTTCCAGGCCGAGGCGGTGCCGTTTCCGGTGATTCACGAAGACGATGCCGTGATCGTCATCGACAAACCGGCGGGGCTGGTGGTGCATCCGGCAGCCGGAAACTGGTCCGGCACGCTGCTCAATGGGCTGTTGCACCACGATCCGCACCTGGCCCGGCTGCCGCGCGCCGGAATCGTGCACCGCCTCGACAAGGACACCAGCGGCGTGATGGTCGTGGCGCGCACCGAAGCGGCCCAGGTGGCACTGGTGCGTCAGTTGCAGGAGCGCACGATGTCGCGTACCTACTTGGCCCTGGTGCGCGGCCACCTCACCGGCGAAGGACGCATCGAGGCGGCAATCGGCCGGCATCCGCACCAGCGCACGCGCATGGCGGTGCGTCGCGACGATCCGCGCGCCAAACCCGCGGCGACGCGTTACCGGGTGGTCGAGTGCACCGCCTTCCACACGCTGGTCGAATGCACCCTCGAGACCGGACGTACCCACCAGATCCGCGTGCACATGCAGTCGGCCGGGTTCCCGCTCGAGGGGGATCCGGTATACGGCCCGCCGATGACCGGGATCGACCCGGGCGTGCGGGCGACGATTCGCGCCTTCGGCCGCCAGGCGCTGCACGCGCGCCGGCTGGCCTTCGTTCATCCGGTAAGCGGACAGAAGGTCGGCTACGAGGCGCCGATCCCGGCGGACCTGCGCGACTTCATCGCGGCGATGAGGGAGCTCGGATGATCGAGCGCGGTCCGTTTCTCATCCCCGAGTGGGACGCGCCGGGCAATGTCGAGGCGTGGTTCACCACACGCAAGGGCGGCGTCAGCACGGGGCCCCACGCTTCGCTCAACCTCGGTCTGCACGTGGGCGACCGCCCCGAAGCGGTGCGCGAAAACCGCCGGCTTGCGTTGCTGGGCGTCGACCGGCCGGCGGTCTGGCTGCAGCAGGATCACGGCACCACCGTGGTGGAACTGACCGCGGATTCGGCCTCCCGCGCGGCGCCGGCTGCCGATGCGGCGGTCACGGCAAGCAGCGAGGTCGTGTGCGCGGTGTTGGTGGCCGATTGCCTCGCGGTGCTGTTGTGCGACCGCGACGGACGGCGCGTCGGCGTCGCGCACGCCGGTTGGCGCGGCCTGTGCGCGGGCATCCTCGAATCGAGCGTCGCCGCGATGGCGGTCGCGCCGCACCAGATCGTGGCGTTCCTTTGCCCGGCGATCGGTCCGCGGGCGTTCGAGGTGGGGCCGGAGGTGCATGAGGCGTTCGTTGCGGCTTCCCCTGCTTCGGCCGCGGCCTTTGCGCCGGTCGCCGCGCGACCGGGCAAGTACCTGGCCGATCTGCCGGCATTGGCACGCATCCGCTTGCGCGGGTGCGGCGTGGTCGACATCGGCGGCGGCGCCCTGTGCACGGCATCGAACCCGGAACTGTTTTTCTCGTACCGGCGCGACGGCGTGACCGGCCGCATGGGCGCGTTCATTCGCCTCGTCCCGGCCGCGCGTTAGAATGCGGCCCGCCTCAACCGCTCCGCGCCCACGCCGTTCATGACGCTTGCCTACATTGTCCTTGCCAGCCTCGCCGGTGGCGTCCTCTCCGCGGTCCTGGCTGGCCTGGTGGCCTCGCGCGTGCAGCCGCGGTTGATTCCGGTGATCGTCAGTTACGCCGTCGGCGCCCTGCTCGGTGTGGTGTTCCTCGACCTGCTGCCGCACATATTCGAATCGGGGAATGACCATCACCTCGCCGCGGGGTGGATCCTCGCCGGCATCCTGGCATTTTTCGTGATGGAAAAGCTGGTGCTCTGGCGCCACGACCATGACCACGCCGGGGCCGCCGAGGCGGCAATCGCCGCAGCCGACCACGGCCACGCGCATCACCACGCCCATGCCGGCAGCCATGGCGACCACGGCCGCGCCGCCAGCGCGTGGACCATCATCATCGGCGACGGTTTCCACAACTTCACCGACGGCTTTGCCATTGCCACGGCGTTCATGGCCGACACGCGCCTGGGCATCGTCACCGCGTTGGCGATCGTGGCCCACGAGTTGCCGCAGGAGCTGGGCGACTTCCTGGTGCTGGTGCACTCCGGATTCAGCCGGGCCCGGGCCATGTTCTGGAACATCATGTCCTCGATTGCCACCGTGCTGGGCGCGTTGCTCGCTTATTTCGCCCTGCAGACGTTCAGCGGCATGTCGACCGTGTTCCTGTGCATCGCCGCCTCCAGCATGATCTACGTCGCGATCGCCGACCTGATTCCCGGGCTGCACCGCAAGAGCGCGATCGGCGACTCGCTGGTGCAGTTCGCGCTGATCGCGCTCGGCGTCGGCTCGATCGTGGTAGTGCAAACCCTAATCAGCCACTGAAAACGGGCTCGCGACGGCGCCCGTTGCGGGATAATGCCGGTTTGGCAATTTCGACCCGGAGCATTCATGAAGTCCAACGCCGACGCATTCGGTTTCCAGAGCATGTTGTCGAACCTGCAGGAGTCGGGCACACGCTGGATCCAAAGCCTGGGCGCGGTGCCGACACCGGCGTCCCTCAACGACGCTTGGCAGCAGGCGCTGTCCGCGCTCAAGCATGAACCGGCCGCATTGGCCAAGATCCAGAAGCGTTTTGTCGACGAGCAGCAGCGCCTGATGCGCAGCATGGCCACACCGGGCTCCGGCGGCGAGGAACTGGCCAGCGCCCAGGACAAGCGCTTTTCCAGCGCCGAATGGCAGCAGTCGCCGCAGTTCCGCTATCTTGCCGAGTCCTACCTGGCCGCATCGCGCCTGCTGCTTGAAAGCATCGACGAGATCAACCTTGCCGACAACGCGAAGCAGCGCATCCGCTTTTTCACCAAGCAGTATCTCGACGCGGTCTCGCCGGCCAACTTCCTGGTGACCAACCCGGAGGCGATCAAGTCGGCCATCGACAGCAAAGGCGCGTCGCTGCGCGCCGGCCTGGAGAACCTGCGTGACGACATGAAAAAGGGCCACATCTCGATGACCGACGAGGCGGCCTTCCGGATCGGCGAGAATATTTGCACGACGCCGGGCAGCGTGGTGTTCGAAAACGAGATCTTTCAGCTGATCCAGTACACGCCGACGACGCCGGACGTCTACTTGCGCCCGCTGCTGATCGTGCCGCCGTGCATCAACAAGTACTACATCCTTGACCTGACGCCGGAAAACTCCTTCGTCCGCTACGCCGTCGAGCAAGGCTTCACGGTGTTCATCATGTCCTGGCGCAATGTCAAGGAGCCGCAGGGCAACCTTACGTGGGACGACTACATCGCCGATGGCGTGGTCAAGGCGATTGACAACGTGCGCCTGATCACCAATGTCGAACGCATCAACACCCTGGGTTTTTGCGTCGGGGGGACCCTGCTGGCCTCGGCGCTGGCGGTCTTGCGCCGCATGGGTCACGATGTGGTCGAAAGCATGACCCTGCTCACCACCTTCGTCGAATTTTCCGACGTCGGCGAGATTGCCGCCTACGTCGACGAGGCTTTCGTCAAGCGGCGCGAACTCGAGGTCGGCAAGGGCGGGGTGGTTGCCGGATCCGACCTCGCGTTTGCCTTCACCTCGCTGCGCGCCAATGAGTTGATCTGGAACTACGTGGTCAACAATTACCTCAAGGGCGGCAAGCCCCCGGCGTTCGACCTGTTGTTCTGGAACTCCGACAGCACCAACCTGCCGGGCCCCTGGTATACCTACTACCTGCGCAATACCTACCTGGAGAACAACCTGGTCAAGCCGGACAAGCTGACCATGTGCGGTGTCCCGGTCGACCTGTCGTATGTCGACATGCCGGCGTTCGTGTTCGCCGCGCGCGAGGACCACATCGTGCCGTGGAAGGCCGCGTTCGCCAGCGCCACCTACTTTGGCGGGGATGTCGAGTTCGTGCTCGGCGCCTCGGGTCACATCGCCGGAACGATGAATCCGGCTTCGAAGAACAAGCGCAGCTACTGGGCAGGCGGCAGCGTCGAGCGCGGTGTCGACAAGTGGCTGGCCGGTTCGGAGGAAGTCAACGGCAGCTGGTGGCCGCATTGGAGCGAGTGGCTGGCCGGGTTCAGCGGGCGCAAGATCCCGGCGCGACGGGTGTTGGGCAATGCCCAGTTCCGGCCGATCGAACCGGCTCCGGGGCGCTATGTGAAGGAATCTGCATAACAGACGGCAGGCGGGGAGGCCGGCTCGGATCCGGCCGACAAACGGAACCAACCAAGGAGAACGACGATGGATCAGCGCATTGCATTGGTAACGGGCGGCATGGGCGGGCTGGGCGAGGCGATCTGCATGAAGCTGGCGCGCATGGGCATCAAGGTCGTGGTGACCTATTCACCGTCGAACACCAAGTCGGCCGAATGGCTCAAGGAGATGGCGACGCGCGATTACCACTTCCACGCCTATCCGGTCGACGTGACCGACGCCGAGTCGTGCGCGGCAGCCTGCCACAAGATCCAGGATGAAGTCGGCCCGATCGACATCCTCATCAACAACGCCGGCATCACCCGCGACACGACGTTCAAGAAGATGACCAAGGTTGACTGGGATGCAGTCATCCATACCAACCTCGACAGCGTCTACAACATGACCAAGCCGCTGGTCGACGGGATGGTCGAGCGCGGTTGGGGCCGCATCATCAACGTGTCGTCGGTCAACGGCCAGAAGGGCGCATTCGGCCAGACCAACTATTCGGCCGCCAAGGCCGGCATGCACGGTTTCACCAAGGCGTTGGCGCTGGAAGTGGCCAAGAAAGGTGTGACTGTCAATACCATTTCGCCCGGCTACATCGGCACCGCCATGGTGACGGCAATTCCCGAAGACGTGCTCAACTCCAAGATCCTGCCGCAGATCCCGGTCGGCCGGCTTGGGCGCCCCGACGAGGTCGCGGGGCTGTGCGCCTACCTCGCCTCCGATGAGGCGGCGTTTGTCACTGGTGCCAACATCGCCATCAATGGCGGACAGCACATGTTTTAGGCAGGAGGCAGGAGACAAGAAACAAGAAACAAGTGTACTTCGACCTTCTTCGTGCCCGCGATGGGCGAATGAAAAGGGGCACGATCGTGCCCCTTTTTTCTTGCCAAGCGCGTCAGCACGAAGACCGACGATCAACTCTTGTTTCTAGGGAAGGTCTGATCAAGTGTTGATTTTTGTGCCGCTCAGGATTTCACGACGCGTTGCTTGATTTCGACGGCTCATTTTCGCGGAGCTGGCCAGCTCACCCGAAGCGTTGTCACCCCGGCTGGCGGCGGTAGCCGCGCATCATGCCAGCAATTTTCGTCTTGCAAGGTACAAGTTGGTCAACGCTGCCAGCGTAAGCACCCGATGCCCATTCTTCATCAGGCCGCGATAGCACACCTTCACGAAGCCGAATATTCGCTTCATCACATGGAAGGCATGCTCCACCTTCTCCCGCACCTTTGACTTCACCCGAGTCTTGTCACGCTCCGTATCGGTCAGCTCCCGGTAGCGTCCCGCTTTGGCCTGGCTGAAGTCCTTGGCCGCAGGCGCCAATTGTCGGGTGACGGCCTTCTGCCCGGAATAGGTCGAGTCGCCATAGACCCGCTCCTCATTGCCGTGCAAAAGTTTGCCCAGCACCTGGCTGTCGTTGACATTGGCCGAGGTCACCGCGACATGGTGAATCAGCTTGGCCTTGCTTTCGGTGCCGATGTGCGCCTTCATGCCGAAGTGCCATTCGTTGCCCTTCCGGCGCTGCTTCATCTCCGGGTCACGTTCACCCGATTCGTTCCAGGTCGAGCTGGGTGCCGAGATGATGGCCGCGTCCACCATGGTGCCGGTCGAGACCTTCATGCCGCAGCGCCTCAGTTGACCATTGACGATAGCAACGATCTGGTCTCCCAGATGATGCTTCTCCAGCAAATGCCGGAACTTGCAGATGGCGCTCTCATCGGGCACCGGCTCCCGGCCCAGGGCGATCCCCACAAAGGTACGCATGGCGAGCCAGTCATACAGGGCTTCTTCGACCGCTGGATCAGCGAAATTGAACCAGTGCTGGAGGAAGTGAATGCGAAGCATTCGCTCCAAACCAATCGGCGGGCGGCCGTTGCCGGCCTTCGGATAGTGAGGTTCGATCAGTTCGCACAGCACCGACCACGGCACGACGCAATCCTTCTCCGAAAAAAACGCCGCACGGCGGGTGGCCTTGCTGTACTTCTCGAAGCCTGGCGAACCCGTCAGCGTCATCTGTTTCATCGCCAGCCTTCACGTCATTTGCACTGTCCAGCAGACGTCAGGACTTAATCAGAGTTTCCCTAGACTTGGCCCCAAAGCCTTGGAAGCATTGCGAATTATTGTGAGTCTTGTGTGCGATGACGCACAGATTGAACCAACGGGGCGAGTAGCATCGCATCGGTAACGGTGGCAGCGTCCACTTCACTGCGCTTCTGCCTTGACTACGGTACATCCTACCCAACTCGGAAACTGGACCATGAACCCTAAACGCAGACTTTTCACAACGAGTGTCGCCCTTTTCGGCATCTCCGCATTTGCCGGTGCAGCCAATGCGGCGGACAAAGGCCAAGGCAAGGATAAGGACAAGGAAAAAGGCAATGGCAAGGGCAAGGGCAAAGCGCACCATAAGAACGGAAAGCAATTGCTAGGCGAAAAGGTGAAAAAAAATGGCAAACACGTTCTGGAAAAGAAAGGGCCCAGCACGGCTTCGGTGGATGTTAAAGACGGAAAGATCGCTGGCTTCAAGGTCAAGCACGACACAAAGGGCGACGTGGCAGTCACCAAATATAAATCCTCCAAGAAGATGGCGCATGTTGAAGGCTTTCAATTGGCCTCATTGCGACCGGCCCAGCTGGAATATGTGGGCACCATTTATATCGGCTACGCCTACATAGACGAAGATGGGTACGAAGAGATCTACTGGTTTCCATACGACATGATTTATGACGGCGATACCGGTGCGACCGAATACATTCCGGTGTATTGATCAACAATGCGTTTCGCGCCGATGCATTGGCACGTAGCTTCGGTGGGGTCGGGCTGGCCCCGCCGTTGGCGACTGCGCCCGGCAAAAGCGCCGCAAGAATTTGACTGCCGGCTTCGCAGTGCCGCGCAGCCCACCGGGCAAGGTGAGCCTTGCCATTTGCCAAGTGATCAATTGATCCGGATGACGCGGGACCGCATTTCCCCGCGATTTCTTCTCACAAACATCAGAACGCAAAACCTGGTCCTGCCGCGCCGGCACCCTTCGCCTGCAACCGAGACATCTGCTCCGGCGATGACACGTCAAAGCATGGACTCTACGTGGCCGGCGCGGCGAGGGACATTTCCGGCAGTTCACGCATCGGGCACTGAGGTAAGAGTCGAGCGTGGGACACGGGATGTAGCAAGGTGTTGGTTCGCGCCTGCCGGTCATTTCAAGTACGGCGCCTGCGGGCCACGCAAAGTTGTAGTCCAACACGTCACTGGTTTTGAGCAAGCGTCCTATGACGTCCACCTGGAACTGCTTATTAGCTTTAACAGCCGCGTCGACTTGACATCGCGGGCTGGATTTCAATTGGAGGCATCATGAACGCATTGTTGAAAATCATGCTGGCGGGAAGCGCATTGGCCATCAGCTCGCACGCTATCTCACAAGTAACTTTCTATGGGCGTGAGGGGTTTGAAGGCCGCAGCTTCACGACGGAAAGCGAGGTTGCCAACCTGGAGCAATCGGGCTTCAATGATCGCGCCTCGTCGGCGGTCGTGGTCCGCGGCCGTTGGGAAGCTTGCGAGGATGCCGGCTTCGGCGGCCGTTGCGTCGTGCTGCGCCCTGGCCAATATCCATCGTTGGCTGCCATGAACATGGGTAAAAACATTTCTTCGGTGCGAAGCGTCAGCAGGAACGCTAGGCTGGATGACAACCGTTATGCACCGCTGCCACCCGCGCCGCAGATTACTTTCTACGCCCGTGAGGGCTTTGCTGGCCGGTCTTTCACCACGGACAAGCAGATCGGCAGCTTCGAGCGCAATGACTTCAATGACACCGCTTCGTCGGTCGTGGTTGTGCGCGAGTTCTGGGAAGTATGTGAGGACGCCTGGTTTGCTGGCCGGTGCGTCATTCTGCGTCCGGGACGGTATCCATCATTGGCCGGAATGGGTCTGAGCGACAGTATTTCTTCGGTACGCGTTGCGGGGGCAAGTGGGCCCGTGGCAATCCCGCCACCCGCACCTGCGCCTCCTCCCGCCGCAGCGCAGGTGACTTTCTACGAGCACGAAAATTATGGCGGCCGCTCATTCATCACACGCGACCAGCTCGAAGACTTCGACCGCTTCGGTTTCAACGATCGCGCCTCATCTGCCGTCGTCACGGGCGCGCCGCGCGTCGTCTGTGAACATCCTCGCTATGGCGGCCGCTGCGTGGTGTTGAAGCCTGGCAGTTACCCCTCTATGGCCGCCATCGGCCTTAACGATCGCATTTCATCGGTACGCATGCCGACTCCAACGGAGGCTAACTTGCCGGCTCCATCGGTCTCGCAGGTGACCTTTTATGAGCACGAAGGTTTTGGCGGCCGGTCATTCGTTACCCGTGAGCAGATCGATAACTTCGAACGATTCGGTTTCAATGATCGCGCATCGTCGGTTGTCGTGGTCGGCGAATCGCGCGAGGTGTGTGAGGACGTCCGGTTCTATGGTCGCTGCGTGGTGCTGCGAGAGGGCAATTACCCCTCGTTGGCCACCATGGGCCTGAACGACCGGATTTCATCCGTGCGCGCCGCAGCGCCACGTCCGCGAGCCGACAACGAGCGTTACCTTCCCGCACCGGTCGCCTATTACGATTACCGGCGCCGCAACGACGAACGCCTCTATGAAGCACGAGTGATCTCGGTTCGCGCCGTCGTCGGAATGCCCGAGCAACGTTGCTGGGTGGAACGTGAACAAGTCGTTCAGGAGCAGGGCGTCAATGTACCGGGCGCGGTGGCCGGCGCCATTATTGGCGGCATTCTCGGTCACCAGATCGGTGGCGGACGCGGCAAGGATGTCGCCACCGCCGGCGGCGCCATCACCGGGGCGGCGGTGGGCGCCAATGTTGGTCGCGACAACGTTGGACAGTTGGCGTATTCCCAGGATGTCGAGCGCTGCACCAGTGTGTCGGGCCGCATGCGCGCCGACTATTGGGACGTAATCTACAGTTTCAGGAATGCGGAACATCGCGTGCAGATGAACCAGCCGCCAGGCCCGACCATTACGGTCAACGGGCTGGGCGAGCCGCGCGTGTAAGCTCCGCGCCTGCCGATCGCCAATCCGATGCAGCGGATTGGCGCAAGTTACTTTTCGAGGAAGAGAGAACTTGGCTCCCGGCCTTCGCCGGGGAAGGCAGAACCCTGCGTCAAAATGTTCAACCGCCCGATAAATGCAAGTACAGGAGTGCCAAACGCCAGCATTGGCGAGGCTTTTCACGGCTTTTTGGCCTGGGAGGCCCGCCGATGCTAGGGAAACTCTGATCAAGTCCTTCGACAGACTCAGAGCCTGCCCCGGCAAGCAGTAGGCCGGGGATGAACGGTAACCTATTGAATCCGCGCGTGGCGAGCTTGTCGAACCACATCCAAACCAGACTTGATCAGAGCTTCCCTTGCTTCTAGTCACGCGTACATGTGCAGGCCGCCGTTCACCGAGATGTTCGCGCCGGTGATGTAGGCCGATTCGTCGGAGGCGAGGAAGGCGATGGTGTGTCCGATCTCGTCGGGCGCGCCCATGCGCCCGGCCGGAATCGACTCGACAATCTGTTCGCGTACGTCCTCGCGGATCGCACGGGTCATGTCGGTGTCGATGTAACCCGGGGACACGGCATTGACGGTTACGCCCTTTCTGATGACTTCCTGGGCAAGCGACTTGGTGAAGCCGAGTACGCCGGCCTTGGCCGCCGAGTAGTTGGTTTGCCCGAACTGCCCCTTGATGCCGTTGACCGAGGAGATGTTGATGATTCGTCCCCAGCCGCGCTCGACCATGCCGTCGATGACGTGCTTGGTGGTGTTGAATACGCTGTAAAGATTGGTCGAAAGGACCGCGTTCCAGTTCTCCGGGGTCATCTTGCGCAAGGTCGCGTCGCGGGTGATCCCCGCGCAGTTGACGAGGACGTCGATCGGGCCAATTTCGGATTCGATCTTGCGGATCATCTCGCCGGCCGCCTTGTAGTCGGACACATCGCCAAAGGCGGTTGCCGTCGCGTCGCCGTTGTAACCGGCTTTGGTCATTTCCTCTTGCCAGCGCTGTTCGGATCCCGGCACGACATAGTTGGCGACGACAAAATAGCCTTTGGCCGCCAACGCTTTGCTGATTCCGGTACCGATGCCGCCGACGCCGCCGGTGATGAGTACAACTTTTTTCTTCATGGAGTTCATGGCATTTCTCTCTTAGTACACGCCCGCTTCGCGGGATTGAGGCTCATAAAAAAGCCCCGAAAATCGCTTTTCGGGGCTGAACCTAATCATGTCGATTAGGAGGAGGAGACGATAAGGCCTGCTGCCCGCGGCGCATTACTTGCGCTTGGCGCCTGCCTTGGCAACGCTGGCGGTCTGCTCGGTGGCAGCCTTGAACGCGTTGTCGGCGAAATTGGCAACTTGCTTGCCGGCCTTGTTGAACGTGTCGAACGCGGCGGTCGAAGCGGCAACGCCGGATTTCAGGGCGGCGAAGGCGACGTCGGTGCCGGCCGGGGCGTTCTTGGCGGCCTTGTCGATGCCTTCAACAACTTGCTTCTGGAAGGCCGAGACGCGCTCTTCGACCAGGCTGCTGTAGCTGGCTTGCGCGGCGTTGCTGATTTCGTAGAAGTTCTTGGCGTAGCCGACCATGAATTCGAGGCCGGTCTCGGCAGCCTTGGTGCGCAGGCCGTTGAATTCCTGCACATCCTTGACCGCGGTGGCGGCCTTGGTGCTCTTGGCGACTTCGTCGAACCCGACCTTGGCGGCTTCGATGTTCAGGGCGAACATGCGCTCGGCGCTGTCGAATGACACTTGGGCGAATTTGGCGGCTGCGTCGACGACGTTCTTGGAAAAGTCGCCGAATTGTTCGGTACCGTAGTTCAGGTTGTTCATTTGGAATCTCCAGTCAGGGTTTGCGGGAAAAAACGTATTCGGGTTTGGGTTTGCTTCAACTTCCGGGTGCACCGGCGGCTTTTTGATGGCGTTTGGTGCACTGCACAATTGCAATATTATGGGCGAGTCTGGCGAAAGTCAAGACTTTTTTGGTGCACTGCAACAAAAATGCGATTTAGCACCGCAGCAAGCAAAAAATGCTAAGATAATCAAGTAACTAGTCGTCCCACACGCTTCAGTACACCGCATTGCGATAGCGCGTTTGACGGGTTTTCTGTGGTCATGCAGCATGACCGCGCAGGGCCCGATGAGCCGCAAGGTGCGTCCCAACGCCAACGGAGGTCCTGCCGTGTCCCGAATCATCAAGAAATATCCGAACCGACGCCTGTACGACACCGAGACCAGTGCCTACATTACGCTGGCCGACGTCAAGCAGTTTGTCCTCGATAACCATCCGTTCGAAGTGCAGGACGCGCGCACCGGTGAGAACCTGACGCGATCGATCCTTTTGCAGATCATCCTCGAGGAGGAGAGCGGCGGCGTGCCGATGTTCTCGGCCGACATGCTGGCCAACATCATCCGCTACTACGGGCACTCCATGCAGGGATTGATGGGCAATTATCTCGAACGCAGCATCGCCGCCTTCCACGAGGCCCAGCGCAAGTTCCAGGAACAAACACAAAACCTGTACGGCACGTTGGGGAACCAGGTGGGAGCGAACCTGGCGAACATCGGTAAGTCCATGCCCGGTCTTGACCCGCAGGCCTGGACCAAGTTCATGCAAGGCGCAGGCGGCGCGGTACCCGGGATGATGGGGGAATATCTCGAGAAAAGCGCCTCGAACATCGTTGGCATGCAGGAAGAACTGCGCAAACAGGCAATGCAGATGTTCTCGACCTTTCCCTACAACCCGATGGCCGCGCGCGCGCCCGCCGACGAGCCCGAGGCGCCGCCGGCGGCCAAGCCGAAGGCCAGGCCACGCAAGAAAAGCTGAACGCCGGTGGCTGTCAGCCCGGTCAAGCTTGGCAAGCGCAAAGCCCGCCCCCCCAAGGTGGGCTTTGTTTCATTGGGCTGCCCGAAGGCACTTGTCGATTCCGAGCAGATCATCACGCAGTTGCGCGCCGAGGGTTATGAGATCGCGCCCAATTACGCCGGCGCCGATCTGGTCGTGGTCAACACCTGCGGTTTCATCGATTCCGCGGTCGAGGAATCGCTCGACGCGATCGGAGAGGCGCTGGCCGAAAACGGCAAGGTGATCGTCACCGGCTGCCTGGGCGCCAGGAAAGGCGAGGGCGGCGGCAACCTCATCGAGCAGGTGCATCCGAAGGTGCTCGCCGTCACCGGTCCGCACGCCAGGGACGAGGTGATGCAGCACGTCCATGCGCACTTGCCGCAGCCACATGATCCGTTTGTCGATCTGGTGCCCGCTGCGGGGATCAAGCTCACCCCAAAGCACTATGCGTACCTCAAGATTTCCGAAGGCTGCAACCATCGCTGCACGTTCTGCATTATTCCGGACATGCGCGGCGACCTCGTCAGCCGTCCGGTCGCCAACGTGATGCAGGAAGCCGGCAACCTGGTGAAATCGGGCGTGAAGGAACTGCTGGTGATCTCACAGGACACCAGCGCGTATGGCGTGGACGTCAAGTACCGAACCGGGTTCTGGAATGGCCGCCCGATCAGGACGCGCATGACCGAGCTTTGCGCTGCGCTCGGTGAACTGGGGGTATGGGTGCGTCTGCATTACGTTTACCCGTATCCGCACGCCGACGACGTCATCCCGCTGATGGCCGGGGGCAAGATCCTGCCGTACCTCGACATCCCTTTCCAGCACGCCAACCCGCGCATCCTGAAACTGATGAAACGCCCGGCGGCGGCGGAAAAGACTCTCGAGCGCATTCAGGCCTGGCGCAAGATGTGCCCGGATCTCACGATCCGCTCGACCTTCATTGCCGGATTTCCCGGCGAGACCGAGGCCGAATTCCAGGAG
>DASUDU010000027.1:0-5722 GCA_036275435.1 Usitatibacteraceae bacterium
CCCCGCTCGCCCACGGCCACCACCCGCTCACCGGGCGCGGCAAGCCCCAGAAAAACCACCCGCGGCGCCAGCGGCACTTTCAGAGCAGGTGCCGGAGAGACCTCCGCCTGCACCAAGCCGCCCAACATGAACAACGCCAGCGCTGCACTGGCCAATCGACTCAACATGGATCGCTCTCACTCAGCTCAGCCGTGACTCCACATCCCGGCGGCGCACAGACCAAAACACCCCGCGGATCATCAAATCCGCGGGGTGTCTGACATCCGTGACGGCCGCCGTCCGACAATCGAGGCTAGGCCCAGCCTATCGCGTGCCGAACTTGCGCAATCCCTGCGGCGTGTAAACGGAGATATCCACCGTGGACTCCTCGGTGGTCTCGAACTTTGGAGGCCCGAAGCCCGTCAGGCGCCCGGCCGTCCCGTGCCAGTACGGGTAGGTCGTGTAACGGCCGTTGATCAGATCGATCTGGGAATCGCCCATGATGCGCAGCAAGGGCTTGTCGTACAGATTCAGCACGTGCTGCTCGCCCATGCGCCACAGGCGATCCTTGGCGTCGTAGGCCTCGAACGCGACGCCCATCCATGTGTCCTCGTCGAAGTACGCCACGTGGCGCTTGTACAGGTGCCGATAGCCGGCCTTGAGCTCGCCGTCGATCACCCACACCCGATGCAGCTCGTAGCGCAGCAGATCCTGGTTGATGTGCTTCTTGCCGTAGATGTCGTCGTAGTTGAGGTTCGGATCGGCAATCTTGTACGAGTTGGCCGACACGAACAGCTCCTTGCCCTGTTCAAGCTTGTAGCTGTGGCGCGGCTCCTTGCCGCCGAACCACCACATCCACCGGGACGACACCGTTCTTTGGCCGTCCGAGGCAAACGACGGGCTGTCGTGGAAACCGATCTCGGGAGCCTTGCGGACCCGCCGTTGGCCTGGGACGTAGAGGTAAACCTGAAAATCGACGTTCTGCGCGAACATGCAACCGCCGAATACGAGCCCGGACGACCGCGGCGGCTGTTCGATCTGCCACGAGTCGCACAGGAACGCGCCGCCCCACTGCGTGAACCATTCGTTGGTCGGCTTCTTGTCAGCCGGCAACTGGTACGGCCAGAATTCACGTGATCGCATGATCACGTCGGTACGGTTGCCGAGCGAATCGATCAGGGCGCCGTTACCCATGGCGTCCATGGTGGTGCCGTTGTAGTGGCCGAGCAGCGTGTTCCAGCCGGCTTCTTCCGGAATCTTCGGGATCGGGAACGGAACGCCGCCACCCGGCTGCACGTTCAGCAGGCACATTTCGTTCTTTTCCGCGTACTGCGGGCAGATCTCGATGGTCTTGGCCTGCGCCTTGGTGGCTTCGACAAACCAGCCGGGATAGGACGTGCTGCGCCGCGTCGGGTACACGTGCATCCGGAACGAATCCGGATACTGCTTGAACATTGCAATCTGGCCGGGCAGCAGGTTGTCCTTGTACTGCGCGTAGTTTTGCGCCGTGATGGTGAACAGCGGCTTGTCGTCCGCGAACGGATCGGCCCAACCCGCGCCGGCCTTGAAATTGGCCGGCGGCGCCTGGATACCGCCAGTCCACTCGGGAATCGTGCCGGCGGCGTTTCCGGCCCGGGTAGCGCCGACCGGGGTCAGCGGCGTACCCGTCATGCCGAGCTGAGCGACTTCATCGTCGTTCAATTTGGCGTTGGCGGTGCCCGCCATCGACAGGCCGGCGATCACCGCGATGACAGCGCCGCAACGGCTATCGTTGACAAACCACATCTTCAAAATCCTCCTGAAACGTGCGAGCGCGCAGCGCTCACTCAGAACGAATAACTGGCGTTGAACGACAGGAAATCGCGATCGTTGGTGCCGTTAAGACGGCTACCTGCGGCGTTCACCTGGTTGTCGTTACCCCAGAAGTTGGTATAGGACACCCCGCCCTTCCAGCGACCGCCGCCATAGTCGAGATTGACGCCGACCGACAGCGCCTTGCGTCCTTCCACCATAAGTTTGGCGCCACCTAGTTCGTTGGAATAACCGTGGAAGTCCCAGGAGAAGGCGAAGTTCGGTTCCAGCGCGATCAGGTTGAACAACGCCGCCTGGTAGGTCATCGAGTGCCGGATCACCAGCTTGCCGAAGTCTTTGCTGATTTGTGGCTCGAAGAGGTTATACAACCTATTGGTCCCCCCCAATGGGTTTGGCTGAACGCCGAGTGGCCCGCCGACCGGCGTCAGCGACGGTAGACCGCCAATCCATCCCCACGCGATCTCCCCGATAGTGCTGGCGGCGTCCGCGCGCAGCGCGTGCAGTACACCCCAGTTCTTCTGGACCGTGAACTGCGTCTGGTAGCGTTCGATGCGCTCATAACCCTTGACGACGTCCCCCAACGCCCCACCGCCAGCGAGATAGGGCCCGATGTACGCGTTGAAGGGACCAAACGCCGGACCTGCCAAGAACAGCGGCAGGGTCATCTGCACCGGCGCGTTACGCCGGTACGAAAACTCCCCGCTCAACGCCAGGCCATACATATTGGTGTTGAACGAGGCCCCCCAACGCTCAATGTTCTCCGGGTAATCCACCTGAAACTTCCCCGCCCCGACGATGCCTGAAATCGACGGCAGGTGATCGTGCAGGTTCTGGTAGTAGATCGCCACCTCGCCACCGTTGCCGAAATTCGGCAGGAACTTGCGCAGCGCGAGACCCCACTGGCCACCACTGCCCAGATCGTCCCCGGCGCGGGTCAGGAACCCCCCTAACAAGTCACAGGCAACCCCATCCGGCGCAAAACAACGTGGCCTAAACGCCCCACCCAGAAAACCCGTTGCATTCGCGAAACCACCGCCGTCGGCAATGGCATCCAGACCCGTGAAGAAATTGCCCATCGGGTCGACCTTGATCTCGTCATAGACGAACAGGGCGAAACCCTCGATCGTGTAGTTCTCAAGGAAGTTGTACGACACGTGCAGGGCGGGCGTGCCGGTGAACGCGTCCTTCAACTCCGCGCCAGGCGTGCGCAGCTTGGAAATGTCAACGGTGTTGATGTCGTTGATGGCGCCGCCGATGAAGGTGTTCTCGCCCCAGGAAATCACCTGCTTGCCGAGGCGGATCGACAGCGACTGGTCATCGAAAAACCGCTTGTAAACGTAGGCGTCGGTCAGGTCGCCGTGCTGCTTTGCACGATTTTCGGCCGCGTCGGGCAGGTTCTGGTTCGCCATCTCGAAGTCGTAGAACCAGTTACCACGCAGCAAGCCGCCATAGCTGTCGCCGCTCACCTCAAAGGTATGAGAGCCCTTGATGGTGTTGGAAAAGATGTCCCACTTATCCTGAAACAGGTAGCGGTTGCCGTACGGGCCAAGATTCTTGCCGTCCGGCGTCACCGTGCGCTGCGAAAGCCCCCATCCGATATCGGAGTCAAAGGACGCCTCCAGTTCCCCGATCGTGAAATCAAAGGCCAGTACGGACCCCGAAATCACAGCGGTACCCGCCGCCATTGCGATGCGTGATTGCAAACGCTTGGTCATGTTCTGCCTCCACACCCATTCCTAGACCGAAAGCAAAGAGGCGCGCGGCGGTCCGCAGACAGCCGCGCCCCGATAGTCAATGAATCCTAGTGCGACAAGCCACGCGTCGACACCCGTTCCTTGTCGACGTCGATCAGCCACGCCGCCAGCGCCGGCAGCAGCAGCACCGCACCGACCATGTTCACGAAGAACATGTAGCCGAGCAGCACGCCCATGTCGGACTGGAACTTCAGCTCCGAGAAATACCAGGTGGCCACGCCGATGGACATGGTGCTGGCCGTGAAGATCACCGCCGTGCCCGCCTGCTTGAGGCCGGTGTAGTAGGCCTCCTTCAGATTGAGTCCGAGGCGGATGTTGGCCTGGGTGCGGGCGAACAGGTAAATGCCGTAATCAACGCCCACGCCCACGCCGAGCGCCACCACCGGCAGCGTCGACACCTTGAGGCCGATGTTCAGGATCACCATCACCGCGTTGGCGAGAATGGACACCAGCGCCAGCGGCAGCAGGATGCACAGCGACGCCCGCCACGACAGGAACGTGAGGTAGCACAGGATGCCCACCGCCACGAACAGGGCGCCCATCATGGTCAGTTCGGCGCGCTCGACGGCCTCGTTGGTTGCCGCCATCACGCCCGCCGGGCCGGACACGAGCTTGAATTCAACCTTGGAGCCATCGCCCTCGGCCGGTTTCTGGAAGCTCTTCACCGCCTCGATCACCCGGTGCAGCGTCGGCGCCTTGTGATCCCACAGGAAGATCCGGATCGGCACAGCTTCGCATGTGTCGTTGAAGAGCTTTTGATTCAGCTCAATGTTGCGCATGGCCGAACCCAGGCCCGGCGCCGTGCGCGGCAGGCCGTAGAACTTGATGTGGCCCTCGTTGTTGCCGACGTTGCGGTCCTTCATCACCTGCGACAGGGTGCCGACGGCCTGCACGCCCTCCACGTTGCCGACGTGCCACACGAAGCGGTCGATGGTCTGCATCATGCCGAACGTGGTGCAGCCGTCGCGCGGCATCTCGGCGATTACCGTGATCTCGTCGATGCCGATGTTGAAGTTGCTGATGATGGACTGGATGTCCTGGTTATATCGGGCATTCGGCCAGAATTCCGGCGCGCCGGCCTCGCTGTCGCCGATGATCAGCGACTGCCACTTCCACCAGCCGAAGCCGAGCAGGACGACCGCAACCAGAATGACCGCAGTACCGCGACGACGGTCGGCAAAGCCGGACAGGAAGCGGAAGAAGGGCTTTTCCTGCTGCAGAATCCGGGTGCGGATGCGCTCGACGGTGCTCGGCTTCATGCTCGCGTAGGACAGCAGCACCGGCAGCATGAACTTGTTGGTGGCCACCATCACCGCGACACCGATGCTGGCCGTGATGCCCAGCTCCTGGATGATGTCGATGTCGATGATCATGATCACGGCAAAGCCGACGGCATTGGCCAGCAGCGCCGTGGTGCCGGGAATGAACAGCTTGTTGAACGCCTCGCGCGCCGCGGTGCGGGAATCTGCGCCGCCCAGAATCTCCAGCTTCCAGGTGTTGGTCATCTGGATGGCGTGACTCACGCCGATAGACAGGATCAGGAACGGCACCAGAATCGACAATGGGTCGATGCCATAGCCGAGCAGCCGAATCAGGCCAAGCTGCCAGACCACCGCGGTGACAGCGACCAGAATCGCCAGCACGGTGATCTGAATCGAGTTCGAGTAGAAATACAGCATCACCGCCGTGATGACCACGGCAATAACAAAGAACAGCACGACGCCCAGCGCGCCCTGAATGACGTCATCAATGAACTTGGCGAAGCCGATGATCTTGACGTCGACGTTGTCGCTGGCGTACTTGGTACGGATCTCTTCGAGCGCGGTCGCGACTTCCGTGTAGTCCAGCGGCTTGCCGGTAGCCGGATCCTTGTCAACCAGCTCGGCCCGGATCAGCGCGCCGCGGAAGTCGTGTGACACCAGACGCCCGACGTGCTGCGATACCAGCAAGTTTCGCCGCACCTCCTCGATGCTTTCCTGGCTCGGCTTGAAATCCGGCTCCACCACGCGGTGGCCGGCGAAGCCTTCCTCGTTCACGAGCACGTAATCCACGTTCGGCGTGAACAGCGAGGTGACCGACGAGCGGTCCACGCCCTTGATGAACAGCACGTCCTGCGTGGACTGTTCGAGCGTCTTGAAGAAATCGATGTTGAAAATGTCGCCGTCCTTCTGCATCAG
>DASUDU010000028.1:0-4226 GCA_036275435.1 Usitatibacteraceae bacterium
CTGGTCGAAACGCCTGGTACCGGCCGAACCGGCGGCCGCCATTCCCGAACGACAGTCCGGCTGGTCGGTGGCCGGCGATTATTTCCGTCTGGGCGTCGAGCACATCCTGCTCGGCATCGACCACCTGCTGTTCGTGCTGACCTTGCTGCTGATAACGCGCGGCGGCTGGAAGCTCGTGCAGACCATCACCGCCTTCACCCTCGCGCACAGCTTCACACTCGCCTTGGCCGCATTGGGCCTGGTGCATGTCCCGCAGGCGCCCGTCGAGGCGGTGATCGCGCTCTCCATCGCCTTTGTGGCCGCAGAGATTGTGCGTTCACGGCAGGGCCATGACAGCGTCGCCGCTCGCGCGCCGTGGTCGATCGCCTTCGCCTTCGGCCTGCTGCACGGATTCGGCTTTGCGGGAGCGCTGGCCGAGATCGGCCTGCCCCAGGGCCAGATTCCGCAGGCATTGCTGTTCTTCAACCTCGGTGTCGAGGCGGGACAATTGCTGTTCATCGGTGCCGTGCTCGCCGCGCTTGCGCTGATTCTGCGCGTCCGGCTGCGGCCACCTCGTTGGGTGCAACAAGTGCCGCCCTACGTCATCGGCAGCGTGGCGATGTTCTGGGCCATGCAACGGGTCGCGGCATTCTGATTCTTCTGGGAGGAAAGCAACATGAACGCAGGTTTTGTCCGCAGTACGATCTTCTTCGGCCTGGTGGCCGCCGGGCTGGCATTGCCCGCTCTGGCGCACGATCTGGGGGAGTTCGACCAGAAAGCCACAGCCAAGGCGTTCAAGAAACCGGGCTACTCGCCCTATGCGGGGCGCAACTTCCCGACCCGGCCGTATTTCGGCGACACCCACCTGCACACTTCGATCTCGCTCGACGCCGGCGCCGTCGGCGCAAGCGTGGGGCCAGAGACCGCCTACCGTTTCGCCCGCGGCGAGGAGGTCACCACCTCCACCGGCCAGCCGGCGAAGCTGTCGCGGCCGCTTGATTTCCTGGTGGTCAGCGATCACGCCGAAGCGTTCGGCAGCATGGTCGAGATCGTCAAGAGCCATCCCGCGCTGCTGGCCGACCCGACAGTCAAGCAATGGCACGACATGATCAAGGAGGGCGGCGACACGGCGATGAAGGCCGTATGGGAGATCATCAACGCACTCGCCGCCAATACGCTGCCGAAGGCGATGACCGATCCGGCGTTCATCCGCTCGGTCTGGGAGTCCTACATCAAGATTGCCGACCGCTTCAACGATCCGGGCAGGTTCACCGCCTTCATCGGCTATGAGTGGACCAGTTCGCCCGGCGGCGACAACCTGCACCGCAACGTGATCTTCCGCGACGGGTCCGACAAGGCGAGCCACACCTTGCCGTTTTCGGCCACCGACAGCGTGAACGTGGAAGACCTGTGGAAGGTGCTGGCCGCCTACGAGGACAAGACCGGCGGCCAGGTGCTCGCGATTCCGCACAACGGCAACGTCAGCGGCGGACGCATGTTTGCGCTGGCCGATTTCGCGGGCAATCCGCTCACGCGCAAGTACGCCGAGACGCGCGCCCGCTGGGAGCCGGTGGTGGAGGTCACGCAGCAGAAGGGCGACGGCGAATCGCACAAGTTCCTTTCTCCCAACGATGAGTTCGCCGGCTACGAGGCCTGGGACAAGATGAACCTCAACGGCAGCAAGCAGCACAAGGATGCGTACTTCCAGTCCGAATACGCGCGCGCCGCGCTCAAGAACGGGCTCAATCTGGAAGAAAAGCTTGGCGTCAATCCGTTCAAGTTCGGCATGATCGGAAGCACCGACTCGCATACCGGCATCTCGGCCGTGGAAGAGGAGAACTACTTCGCCAAGGCCCCGCCCTACGAGCCGAGTGCCGAGCGGGCAAACCACGTGTTCACCAAACTCGGCGACAAGAAGGTCATGTCGTGGGAACTCGCCGCCTCGGGCTATGCCGCCGTATGGGCCACCGAGAACACGCGCGAGGCGCTGTGGGATGCGATGAAGCGTAAGGAGGTCTACGCCACCACCGGCTCGCGCATGGTGGTGCGCTTCTTCGGCGGCTTCGACTTCGAGCCCAGGGACGCGGATAACCGCCTGCCCGCGGCGGTCGGCTACAGCAAGGGCGTGCCCATGGGCGGCGACCTGCGGGATGCGCCCTCAAACAAGGCGCCGACCTTCCTGGTCGCCGCGCTCAAGGATCCTGTCGGCGCCAACCTCGACCGCATCCAGATCGTCAAGGGCTGGGTCGACGCCAAGGGCGAGGTGCAGGAGAAGGTCTACGACGTGGTCTGGGGCGACGGTGACAAGCGCAAGCCGGGCGCCGACGGCAGGCTGCCGCCAGTGGGCAACACCGTGGATGTGCAGAATGCCGACTGGACCAACACCATCGGCGACCCGGAGCTGATCACGGTATGGAAGGACCCGGCCTTCGATGCCGGGCAGCGCGCCTTCTACTACGCCCGCGTCATCGAGATTCCCACGCCGCGTTGGACCGCCTACGACGCCAACTACTACAACGTGAAGCTGCCTGAGGGAGTCCCGATGACCACCCAGGAGCGCGCCTACACCTCGCCGATCTGGTACACGCCAGGGAAGTAAGCACAAAGCACGATGCGAATAACGAGCCTTGAACGAAAGGTAACGACGATGAAAGCACGCCACCTGCGCATTCCCGCAGCCCTGATCGCCGCCGGCCTCGCGCTACCCATACTCGCGGCCGAACAGAGCCCGCCCGGGCTCGCCGCACCCAGCAAGGAGCAGGCCGCACTGGCGCACTCCGACAAGCCGATCTACTCGCCCTATGCGGGCCGCGGCTTCCCCACGCGCCCGTTCTTCGGCGACACGCACCTGCACACCTCGTTCTCGATGGATGCCGGCGCTTTCGGCGCGCGTCTTACGCCGCGCGATGCGTATCGCTTTGCCCGCGGCGAGGAGGTCAAGTCGAATACCGGCCAGCCGGTGAAACTTTCGCGGCCGCTCGATTTCCTGGTGGTGGCCGATCACTCCGACGGCATGGGTTTCTTCCCGCTCCTGTTCAGCGGTGCGTCGGAAATCATGGCTGACCCCCAGGGCCGCAAATGGAACGAAATGATCCACGGCGGCAAGGGCGCGGAGGCCGCCATCGACATCATCGAGAGCTTCGGCAAGGGCACCATCTCCAAGGCCATCATGCCGCTGCCCGGCACCCCTGCCTACCAGGGGGCCTGGCAGGAAACCATCAAGGCGGCAGAAGCCTACAACGATCCCGGCCGCTTCACCGCCTTCATCGGCTACGAGTGGACGTCGAACACCGGCGCCAACAACCTGCACCGCAACGTGATCTTCCGCGACAACGCCGACAAGGCGAGCCGGGTCGAGCCCTACACCACCATCAAGCCGCTGGGCAGCGACAACCCGGTGGACCTATGGAAGTGGATGGCTGCCTACGAGGACAACACCAGCGGCAACGTGTTGGCCATCGCGCACAACGGCAATCTGTCGAACGGCCGCATGTTCCCGACCGTCGAGGCCTTCGGCAAGAAGCTCGACCGCGACTACGCCGAGACGCGCCAGAAGTGGGAGCGGCTCTACGAGACGACGCAAACCAAGGGCACCGGCGAGGCCCATCCCTATCTTTCGCCCAACGACGAGTTTGCCAACTTCGAGATCTGGGACAAGGGCAATCTCGACGGCAGCGCGGCCAAGACCAAGGACATGCTGCAATACGAATATGCCCGCGCCGCGCTGAAGCATGGCTTGCAACTCGAAAAGGAACTGGGCACCAATCCCTACAAGTTCGGCCTCATCGGCAGCAGCGATGCGCACACCGGGCTTGCCGCCATGGAAGAGGAAAACTTCTTCGGCAAGACCGCACCGCAGGAGCCGAGCCCGCATCGCATGCAGAAGCCCTTCTTCGACAACCCCAAGACCGGCGTCAAGATCATGGACTGGGAAGTCTCCGCATCCGGCTATGCCGCGGTCTGGGCGAGGGAGAACACCCGCGAGGCCATCTTCGATGCCATGGAGCGGCGTGAAACCTACGCCACCACCGGCCCGCGAATGGTCGTGCGCTTGTTCGGCGGCTTTGAGTTCGCGCCGCAGGATGCGCGCAACCGGCTCCCGGCGGACATCGGCTACACCAAGGGCGTCCCGATGGGTGGCGACCTGCGCAACGCCCCGGCTGGCAAGGCACCGACCTTTCTGGTGGCCGCGCTCAAGGATCCCATCGGCGCCAACCTGGACCGCTACCAGATCGTGAAAGGATGGG